>PBWV01000043.1 GCA_002728255.1 Rhodospirillaceae bacterium
AGCAGGGCGCTATACGCCCCAAGCTTCTGTGTTGCGTTTTTCATATCAGGCTGTGTGATATGGTATGGGAGTTTGTAGATGAACAATGACCTTACGCGATTGTCTGAAATGCCCCACGTTTTAGTTGTGGATGATGATCGTAGACTCAGGTCCTTGCTAAAAGATTATTTGAGTGAAAACGGATTCTTGGTGTCAGCCGCCGAGAGTGCAGGTGACGCTCGAGTAAAAATGGAATATTTTGATTTTGATATACTTGTCGTGGATGTAATGATGGAAGGCGAGACGGGAATAGAATTTATGCAAACTCTTCGATCGTGTGATGATATACCGATCCTTCTTTTGACTGCAATGGGGGAGTCCGAGGATAGAATACGTGGTTTAGCGAGCGGTGCCGACGATTACTTGGCTAAACCATTTGAGCCACAAGAGTTAGTGCTACGTCTTCAGGCCATCCTAAGGCGATCGAGTGCCTCTAAAGGTTTGTTCTCCGGAAAAATTATTTTTGGTGACTTTGTTTTTGACGATAAGCAGGGTGAGTTGCGTAAACGAGACGAGCTTATAAGTTTAACATCAGGGGAGCTCGGTCTTTTGAGAGTATTCACAAAAAATGTTGGGGTAGTGGTATCTCGGGAGACTTTAGCCTCCCGTGCCGGAATAGAGGCGCGAACAGTGGATGTGCAAATAGCGAGGCTGCGGCGCAAGATAGAACAAAACCCTCGTCTTCCGCAGTTTTTAAGCACTGTCAGGGGGGAGGGATATGTCCTTCGAGAGGGGTAGAATGAGGTGACTATCCAGAACCAACGAAAACGGATAATGCCAACTTCCCTATTCGGAAGGTCGCTGCTCATTGTAGTACTGCCGCTACTTTTGTTGCAGACGGTTTCCATGTTTATTTTTTATAATAGCCATTGGGAGGATGTGGGCCGGCGATTGGCTCTCGGACTTGGCGGTGAGATAGCCATGTTGGCTGAGGCGATAGCAAGGTATCCAGATGGCGCACAACGCGATTGGATATTATATAGAGCCCAGGCCGACTTATCTATGAGGGTTCGTGTTCTTGAGAGTGATCAAATGCCCGAAGGGAAGGGAAACTATTTTGGCGCTTTGGATAAAACGCTACGACGGGTATTGCCCGAACAAATTTCGGGGCCATTTAGCTTTGATACCTCTAAGGGGGATACCGTCACGATTTGGGTTCAGTTAAAAGAGAACGTGTTGGAAGTTCGTGTTCCCAGAAAGCGGTTATTTAGTTCTACAACATATGTTTTCTTGGCGTGGATGGTGGGAACTTCATTAATTCTTTTGACTATCGCGGTGTATTTCCTGCGACGCCAAATTCGTCCTATCCGCCGTTTGGCACAGGCGGCAGATAGTTTCGGTAAGGCTATGCAAGTTATTTCGTTTAAGCCTGAAGGTGCTAGGGAGGTGCGCCAGGCGGCGAACGCCTTTTTGCTAATGCGTGAACGAATCCGACGTCAAATTACCCAGCGTACCGAGATGCTGGCGGGGGTAAGCCATGACCTTCGAACGCCTTTGACACGGATGAAGCTTCAACTGGCGATGCTACCGGAAAGTGACTATTCCGCGGGGTTACGTAACGATGTGTTGGAGATGGAGAAAATGGTGGATGGTTATCTGGCCTTTGCACGAGGGGAGGGGAGCGAAGTGGTGGTGCCAGTTTATATAGACACCATGCTGAATGATGTTGTGGAGGAGGCTCGCCGTGGGGGAGCTGATGTGACCTTCAATGAGTTTTCTGGCGTCCAACTTATGGGTCGGCCCAACGCGTTAAAGCGAGCGGTAACTAACCTAATTGATAACGCAGTTCGATACAGCTACGAGGTCACCTTGGTAGCCCGAAAGAAGGCAGAAGCGCTTGAAATCACCGTAGATGACAATGGGCCTGGTATCCCCGAAA
Source organism: Rhodospirillaceae bacterium (assembly GCA_002728255.1). NCBI lineage: Bacteria > Pseudomonadati > Pseudomonadota > Alphaproteobacteria > Rhodospirillales > Rhodospirillaceae > Rhodospirillaceae bacterium. Next base: position 1,919 of record PBWV01000043.1, read on the forward strand.
GTCAGAGAGATTCCGTATTCAAACCGTTTTTTCGCATGGATCAGTCCCGGAATGCAGAAACGGGGGGTGTGGGTTTGGGGCTTACAATAGCGCGCGATGTCGTTCGTAATCATGGCGGCGATTTGGTGCTGTCGGAGTCGCCTCGGGGTGGGGTAAGTGCGTTAATTCGCCTGCCTCTCTAGTTTTGTGGCCTTCCTATTTTAGCGGGATTGAGCTAGAAGGTATTGGTTCACAGTTAGCTTACTTTGTGCTGCCGCAGACACGTGCCAAGAAACGATCAGCTTCAATGAGTTTTTCATTGAGCTCTGCCATGGTTGGCCCGAGGTCGTCGCTATCGTCGGAGAACCAACGGCGGAGAACCAGCAAGTAAATAGCAGTTAAGCCGTGTGCTTGCCATGGCACTCTGGCAGTGCCTCTCCGTATTTGTGCGTAATCAAGCATGGTGGCCATAGATTTATTCAGACCAACGCAAAGTTTGAAACCTTGGATAGGTTGTTTTATGCCATAACTTGCCACAGAAGCTAGCCCAGGCTTCCATGGTTCAATGACGTCGATGCGCTCCATTAGCACTTCAAATAACCTTTCTTTAGGCGCACCCTCCGACCAATTTGGGGTTTGCCTGTCTGCAATCTGTAGGTCCGTGCGGGTTCGGAAGGCCTCCAAAATATTCCACTCAGAGGGGAAAATAGCTTTCACCTCCTGTTCCGGGAGGTCGGTTTCCCTCCCAATCTTCTGAAGGGTGACGTTGGCCCAGCCAACCTCGCCGGCCAGTGAGAGGGCGGTATCTATGATAAGGGTTTGTAGATTGCCATCTGTTTGGCGGTCTTTTCTCTTCTGATTATTCATTCAAATGTTCCTGTCCACCAAAACTGAATCGCACTTGCTAACCTGCCAACTCCCTGCTGCGGGTTACTGCTTTATTGACGGCCTGTAAAAACAGTTCTGAAAGCCGATCATTCGACATCAATACTGTCAGGGCGGCTTCTGTAGTTCCCCCAGGGCTTGTTACGTTCTGGCGTAATATACTGGGGGAAAGTGCGCTTTCTTCCGCGAGAGCTGCAGCGCCTGCTACTGTGGTGACCGCCAATTCGTTTGCTAAATCTTGATCTAAGCCCGCTTTAAGCCCAGCTTCCGCTAACACCTCTATCAATAGGAAGACATAGGCTGGTCCACTTCCGGAGACAGCTGTTACCGGATCCATCAATTCCTCATTATTAACCCAACGAACTTTTCCCACCGCACTCACAAGCGCTTGGCAGAGAGTTTTCTGTTTACTGTTTACATGATCATTGGAACAAAGAACTGTCATACCTTTCCCGATAGACGCTGGAGTATTTGGCATAGCACGAACTATGGGTGAGTTAGCTCCTAAGATTCCTTCAAAATAATCAAGCGTCTTGCCAGCAGCAATTGAGAGTATCAAAGAGCCCTGCTGAGCCAGATCTCTGTAAAGGGGTACAACGGCATCCATTGCCTGTGGTTTGATAGCAAATACCACGATAGGTTGGCCAACCCCAGTGTTGATTGCTTCTAAGGTCTCAAACGTTTGTAGAGAATACGTTTCTCTAAAATGTTTGGCACGAGCTATGTCTGGCTCAATCAGCACAAGGTCACTGGATTGAATAATTTTTCGCGTTAGCCAGGCGTCTACGAGGGCTCCACCCATCTTTCCTGCTCCGACGAGTAGGATGCGACTATTGTCTCCGGTTTGTCTGGCCATTTAATCTTCCTTAGGGCTTGGGTCGCCTTTGACAGCCGTCCTTTGTTTTTGCTGTTTTGGTCTCTTTTTTGTAGCTCTGTCTGCTAGTTGCCCTCTTAGCTGAGCCTTGAGCTCCTCAAGTTGTGTTGCCAGCGCTTCATTTTCTTTGCGAGCCCTGATCGCCATGGCTTGAACCGCCTCAAATTCATCCCGTTTCACTAAATCCATACGGACTAATATCTTTTCCAGTTTTTCATGCAGCCTGGCCTCTGCCTCATCTTTAAGAGTGGAAAAAGATGAGAATGCTCCACCCGCGATCTTTGCCAAGTCATCCAACAAACGATTTTCACTTTGCATTTCCTTCGCTCCTGAAAGGTGTCAGTGTGTTTAAGCCATTCCATGCTACTATCTGAGGCAATAGCTTGCTAGGACAAACAAGCAGCTCTATAACCCGATGAATGATTATAGTTACCGGTGGCGCAGGATTCATAGGTTCTAATGTAATAGCAGGTCTCAATGAGCGAGGCAGGCAAGACATTATTTTGTGCGATTCACTAGGGTCCGATGATAAGTGGCGTAATTTGAACGGCAAAAGTATTATAGATGTTCTCTCTCCGGGAGATTTATCGTCTTTGATGCGAAGTGGGTCGTTAGGTAGCTATGAGGGGAAAATAGAGGCAGTCTTTCATTTGGGTGCTAATTCGTCCACGGTTGAGACTGATATCGATGCTCTTTTGACAGAGAACTTTCGCTACAGTTGTGATCTATGGAGGACATGTGCGTCGAAAGGTATTCGCCTGATTTACGCTTCTTCTGCTGCTACTTATGGCAATGGAAGTGCTGGATTTACGGATGGGCTAGACGAAGAACTGTTGGCCACTTTAAGGCCGCTGAATGCCTACGGGTGGACTAAACACTTGTTTGATCAAAATGTGGCCCGCTGGGTTCAAGACCCGGGTACCCGGCCTCCACAGTATGCGGGCCTAAAGTTTTTTAATGTTTACGGGCCAAATGAATATCATAAAGGCTTTATGAAGAGTGTTGTGTGTGAAAAATACACGATGGCACACCGAGACGAGCCTATTACATTATTTAAGTCGTACAATGAAGGGTACACAGATGGAGGCCAGCTTCGTGACTTTATTTATGTTAAAGATTGTGTCGATGTTATGCTCTGGCTGTTTGATACACCAACCGTAAACGGGCTTTTTAATGTGGGGACAGGCCAGGCGCGAAGTTTTGCCGAGTTAGCGGGGGCCTTGTTCAGCGCATTAGGTAAGGAGCCAAAAATAAAATATATCGACATGCCTGAGGGTGTTCGCGAACATTATCAGTACTTTACACAGGCAGATATTACCAGTTTGCGATTAGCAGGTTTTGGGGCACCGTTTACTACTTTGGAAGACGGTATAGCAGACTATGTGCAGAGGTTTTTGCTGCAGCAAGACCCCTATAGATAAGGCTGGGTGTGATATTCACATAGGCTGTGGCCCTGGCCTGCTGTGGTAGAGTTGTTAAAAATAGGTGACAGGATTCCCTATGAGTTCAAATGAGCATAGTAAATAGGAATGACGTTCCCAGAAATAGATCCAGTTGCATTTGAATTAGGCCCGTTCGTAGTTCGTTGGTATGCGCTTGCTTACGTGGCGGGAGTTTTGGCCGGATGGCAACATGCGGCCTACTTAAGTAGAAGTGGCCGTGTTGTCATTCCGCTGAAGGCTATTGATGATCTGTTTTTGTGGGCATTGTTGGGGATAATATTAGGAGGNCGCCTTGGTTATGTGGTTTTCTATCAGGGTGTTTATTACCTGGATGAACCTCTAAAAATATTTGCTGTGTGGGAAGGGGGAATGTCTTTCCATGGAGCCTTGATTGGGGTCGGCATTGCCGTCGCCATGGTAGCCCGCAGTAACAACATTAAAGTAGCGGCTTTGGCAGACTCTATAGCGCCAATGGCTCCTCTTGGTTTGATGCTTGGGAGATTGGCAAATTTTATTAATGGTGAACTGTATGGTCGAGTTTCTGAGGTTTACTGGAGTTTGCCCTTCTCTCGCGGTGGAGATGTAAACCGTCACCCTAGTCAGTTGTACGAGGCATTTCTCGAGGGGTTTTTGCTTCTCGTAATTATGCTTTGGTTCACTTATGTGGGAAATACTCACAAGAAAGTGGGCTGCTTAACTGGAATTTTTCTGATTGGATACGGATGCGCTAGAATTTTTTCTGAGTGTTTTCGGGAGCCAGATCAACAAATTGGTCTGTTTTTGGGAGTGGCAACACTAGGCCAAATTTTATCTATTCCCATAATAGTGTTAGGAGTGGTTTTTGTTCAAAATTCCAAGGTGAGAGATGGTCGTGCATAGTGTCCGTAATCTTTCTGACTATATCGCGGCACTTATTCGGACCGGTGGACCACTGACGGTTGCTCGTTATATGAGTGAGGCTCTTAATCATCCAAAATGGGGATACTACGCTAGGAGGAATCCCCTGGGAAGTTCTGGTGATTTTATTACTGCGCCGGAAATTAGTCAGATGTTTGGGGAACTTGTTACGGCATGGTTAATAGACTGTTGGGTGAAGATGGGCCGGCCTGATCCAGCGATTGTGGTTGAATTGGGGCCAGGGAGAGGAACTTTTATTTCCGATTTGTGGCGCGTTGCACGGATGGTTCCNAGCTTTTCAAGAGCAATTAAGCTTTGTTTGGTAGAAACAAGCCCTGTGCTTCGGGAGCAACAACGACAAAAGTTGGAATTAATAGGGTGTTCTGGTGAAGTGACATGGGTCGAGAGTTTCGAGGAAGTGCCCGAGATGCCCATGCTGTTAATCGCCAACGAATTTTTCGACGCTTTGCCTGTCCATCAATATGTTCGGTTTCGCGGTAAGTGGAGAGAGCGGTTGGTGGACATAGATCCCAAATCAGACCATAGTTTTCGTTATATTCTTAACTTGCAAACTACATCGATTCCCTCGATGGGGGATGATGAGCGTTGTTTTCTTGATGCATTGGAGGTATGTCCGATCGGAGTGTTATTAGCTAGTAGAATTGGGGAGAGATTGAGCCGCTTCCCTGGTGCGGCCCTGATCATAGATTATGCGTCTGCTCATCCCGGCCTCAGCTTTCAGGCAGTCAGAGCCCATTCGTCAGTCAATCCACTCATTAGCCCCGGAGACTCCGATTTGTCGTGCGCTGTTGATTTTAAGGTGTTGGGCCAGGCGGCCGGTGTTGCCGGAGCGAAGGTTTATGGGCCGGTTCCACAAGGAAGCTTTTTAAGGTCATTAGGTATAGAGCAGCGCGCTGCAACGCTAATTAAGGAAGCAAACCCGAAAACGGCCTGTGCGGTATCACAAAGCAAGAATCGACTGATAGAACCTGAGTTTATGGGCCAATCATTTAATTCCCTGGCTATCAGTTCTCCAGATATCCGAATGGTTGAAGGATTTGATGTTAAATGATCATTTCTAGCCAATTATTGAGTGATCATGCGCATGGCTTTTTTACTCGCAATGGTGGTGTTTCAGAAGGTATTTACAGCTCACTCAATTGTGGATTGGGCAGTGGCGACAATCACGAACTGGTTGCTGAGAACCGCAAGCGGGCCATGGGGAGACTGGGACTCCAAAGCCTAAAATTGATAACCTGCTCCCAGGTGCATGGCGCTGGGGTACTCACTATCGCGAATAATGGGGTNTTGGGTAATCCAGAAAAATCAGATGCGTTAGTGTCTGGCCAAGTTGGCGTAGCAGTAGGAGTATTAACGGCAGATTGTGCGCCTGTTTTAATGGCCGACCACAACTCTGGTGTTGTTGGGGCCGTCCATGCTGGGTGGAAAGGTGCTTTGACAGGGGTCTTGGAGGCTGCTGTTAGCTCAATGGAGCGACTAGGCAGCCATATAAGCGATATAAGAGCGGTGATTGGCCCCTGTATTAGCCAAAGTTCCTATGAAGTTGGCCCAGAGTTTAGGGCGCGATTTGAGGCTTCTGGATGTAACGCAGATCTTTTCTTCAAAAGGTCATCAAATAAAAACCATTATATGTTTGATTTAGAGGGTTATATCGTAGTCCGTATGGAGGGTCTTGGCATTGGCCAAATAGAACGGAGTGGTCTAGACACATACGAAGATGTTGATAATTTTTTTAGTTACCGGCGGAGCCAACATCTTCTGGAAGGTGGTTATGGACGGAGCCTTTCATTAATTTCAGTTCATTCCTGATATGCCTTATATGGTTTTCTTCTGTGTNGCTTGTGTTGCTGGAGGCCTAGTGAGTTGTGTTCTTTTATAGGGTGTCTAATAAAGTCATATTCCTGTCTCTAATAGTATGCATGTCGTCCTGTCAGCCTGTCCCTCGGCCCTTTCAACCACTAGATAAAGCCCTATATTCGGACAGGTCTGCAATAGACCGAAACTTTAGCCTATCTCTTAGGCAGATAGAGGGCGCANGGGTTGATGTGGAGCAGCGGATTATTGCCCGATTAGGAGAGGAGCTTGCTAAGTTAAATATTCTTGCAAGCCATTCGAGCTCAAGTACTGGAAATTTTTTGCTGTACGGAAAATTGGTTATATCGGACAATAATGGCGGCCATATTTATTGGAGAATTCTTGATCCATCCGGAGATGTTGTGGCCATGTTTGAGCAAAAGGGTTATTCTCGCTGGGAAAATATAGATTGGCTTGCTGGTAACGCAGCGTTACGCATTCAATCCTTATTACGGGATCAACCAAAAAAACCCGCTGAAGTAGTTGTGTTTGTTCCTCCGGTTGATGGTGCTCCAGGCGACGGGAGGACTTCGCTGACCAATGCTGTCAGAAGTTCATTAGTTGCCTTAAATATAACTGTGGCGACGGAGCTCAAAACGGATTCTCTGAGCCTCCTGGGTAGTGTTGTTGCTACTAAGCGCGATGATAGCCAGCTGGTGGAGATACATTGGTCGCTTGTAAGTAATGACGGGCAGGAGATTGCCATGGTAACCCAAAGTAATTTGGTCCCGGCGGGTGTTCTTGATGGTGCCTGGGGCGAGCTTGCAGAGATTATAGCAAAAGCAGCGTCGGAGAGCTTGGCTTTATTGATTAGGGATCACAGGAGAAATGTAGAAGAAAGCCCATGATATTTTCTATTTCCATTGTTTACTTAAAGCCNTTAAATGGGCGAGTGTTTCTCGCCGTGAAGCTTTGAAGTTGGTGTCGACCCACCAAGTNTCTGCCTGGGTAACCATTTGCCCCACTAAAGGGCCTTCTGGGATGCCCAAGGCTAGCACATCTGCCCCAGATATGGGGCACCGCGGCGGCACCCAAGTATGGGCCATTTTGACTAAACTAATCCAATTTGAGGGCATCCTTTCAGGAAAGTTGGCGCTGGTGGTTAATAAGTTATCAAGGAACAATTGTTTCCCATTCTTATACAATATTTTGTATAAATCATGCTCTTTCGANGCCGTAGGAAATAGGTTTGAGGTTGAATTAATTCGTTTTAACCTCGTTTCAGTTGTTTTGGAGAGTTTCAACCTGCGGGCAAATTTACGCAGATCCTTATTTCCTTGGAAGAAAATGAATAGTCTCCTTATGGGGTCGTGATCCCCACATTCTTTTTCGTATTCGATTAGGTTCTTCAAGGCCGCTAATTTAGCATCGGAGGGTGCTGATCCAAACAGGTGATCAATGACCTTACAGTCTCGGCACTGGGTAAGGGAAGGGATTGGATCGCGGCTTGCCAATAATTTTAATAGTTCTGAGTATATTCGCTCTCCCGATAATTTTTGTAGGTGTGGGGCAAATTTTCTGCAGGCCGCCAATGTAGTATTATCGCTTTCAACATTGTTGAAAACAGCCTTAAACCGAAAATATCTGAGAATTCTGAGCAAGTCTTCTGAGATCCTTTTCTCAGGATCTCCGATAAATCGAATTTTATTATTTTTTAGGTCGTCAATCCCTCCCATAGGGTCGAACAAGTTTCCGCGCGGATCGCAATAAATTGAGTTGATCGTAAAGTCTCGCCGTTGCGCATCAAGTTCCCAACTATCAGTGTATTTAACTACAGCATGTCGCCCGTCGGTTTGAGTGTCCGCTCTTAGAGTGGTGATCTCAAACACTTCACCATCAACCACGGCTGTGATTGTGCCATGTTCGATGCCTGTTGGGATTTGTGTGAGTCCAGAATNTTTGAGTAGCCTCTGGANATCTTGCGGCCTGATTGGTGTGGCTATGTCTATATTTTCGGGCTCCACTTTGCCTACTAAAGTATCTCGAACGCATCCCCCAACAAATCGGGCCTCATCTCCCATGCGGGTAAGAGCCTCGATTACCTCCGACGTGGATTTCTTAGTCATCCATTTTTGAATGGGCAGAGGTGGTACGTCATTTTTGACCATGCTCATCNGTCTATTCTACCCTTCACTACTTCGCCATTCTCAAGGTGGGATGGTATATAATTGCCTCCAATTTCCTCCCCGGTAAACAACCCAATCACTATCATTCCAAAAATTAGGATGGTTAGGCTGGAAAGTATTATAGGGAGCCATGGTGCATCGGTTAGTTGATTAACTTGCGTGCCGCGCTTCCGGGCACGTTTGTGGGCGTATAATAACCACACTAGATAAATCAGAATCGGAAGCGCTAGGGGTAGAATTTTTGTCAAAAGTAGTTTCATAGGTTACTCTGTAGCAGGTTTCGAAGGTTTACTAACATTCTTGCAGTTGCCCCCCAAATATGTCTTTCTGGATAGTCGAAAATATAAAATTTTCTGGCTTTCCCATTGGGGAGCTTTACGCATTCGGTTCGATATCGGTTGTTATCCAGTAACAAGGGAAGAGGAACNTCAAAGATTTCGGAAACTTCGTCTAGNGCAAGTTTCAGAGCCAAGGGTTCCTTGACCAGGCCAACAATGGGTGTGACCTTATAACCAGTGCCGGTTAAGCATGTTTCAAGCTGACCCAAGATGTTCACTCTTTCCGGCAGAAGTCCAATCTCTTCGTGAGACTCTCTGAGTGCGGTAGCTATTGCGTCCTGGTCATTTATTTCTGCACGCCCACCCGGGAAACTTACTTGGCCTGGGTGATTTTTTAAGTTTTGGCTACGCTGAGTGAACAATATAGACAAGCCTTTTGGGCGATCGATAATAGGAATTAGCACTGAGGCGTCGATTAAATCCTTCTCGGCGGAGTTGAGAATGTCGTTATNTTGCTTTTCGTTTTTGTAGTGCCTTGAGGAGCGGGAGACAGGGAAATCGAAACATTTTAACAAGCGGTCACGCATGATTTAGCTCATGATCGTTATCTATTTGTCCTAGAATAAATTTTTGATTCGCGCTTCTTACAAAGCACTCGCCACTATTCCAGTCCTGTTCGGACCAGAGAACTAGATCATAAAATACAGGTCGTGCTATCAATCCCGTCAACCCATGGCTTAATTTAACATATGGGGAAGGTTCTCCCGTTTCTGGATTTGTTTTCACATATATGGGATGTTCAATGCCGACGGTTAGCTCTTCGCCAATATTTGTCTGGAGCCGCAGAATTTGTCTAGGGCCGGTTCCAATCCGATTTGCGTTGACGATCACAAATGGTGCATCTGCGACCGAGACGGCCACTCGCTCTACGGGGGTCACCAGCCAAAAACTTCCATCCTTCTCTCGNACTAAGATCGAGGCAAATAATTTTACCAGAGATTTGCGGTGAACTGGGGAACCGCGATAGAGCCATGTTCCATCGCGGTTGATGAAAAAGGGGGCATCAACATCACCCTCGTTGCTCTTTATCTTCTCTGTCATTAGAGTAGAAGTTGTCATGATAATAAAACCCAATCGCAGGTATAGGTAGCACTTCCACGATAAAATCAACTACTAAAGCCACCAGTCTCCGCTGTCGCCAGGACGCCAGCTCGATCTTCGTATAACGATAGTAAACGAAAAACTGGGGAAGGAACAGAATGTCTAATATGCCCCCTGAAACCGAATTGTCTGAGCAGGCCGCAGTCGCGGAAATAGAGTTAGCTGCCGATAAAATGTCGCGAGTGCGTGGTCATGTCGGAAAGTTAATCTTTGGCCAACAGGATGTATTGGATCAGGCTCTCATATCTCTGATGTCGGGTGGCAACGTTTTGTTAGTAGGGGTCCCGGGTCTTGCGAAGACAAGATTAACTGAAATTTTGGGAATTGTGCTTGGTTTGTCGGAGCAGAGGGTCCAGTTCACTCCCGACCTGATGCCAGCCGATATTCTTGGGTCGGAGGTTCTGGAGGAGAGCGATACAGGGCAACGTAGTTTTAGGTTTATCAAAGGCCCAGTTTTTAGCCAGCTTTTGATGGCTGATGAGATTAATCGTGCTAGCCCGAGAACTCAATCAGCCTTACTGCAGGCCATGCAGGAGCAGGAGGTAACTGTTGCGGGGAAGACCCACCTGCTGCCGAAACCATTTCATGTTATCGCTACTCAGAACCCAATTGAACAAGAGGGAACATATCCCCTCCCAGAAGCTCAGTTGGATCGGTTTATTATGCAGGTCAATATCGATTACCCCGACTTAGGTGATGAGAAAACCATGTTGTTGGAAACCACCGCTGCTGATAGTAAAGAGGCAGAGCCTGCCATGACCTCAGNTGACCTTCAGAAAATCCAAAGATTGGTCCGCTCAATTCCCGTGGGTGATAACGTAGTCAACTCGATTCTGCGACTAGTCCGCTCGGGACGTCCTAGTATCAGTGAGATACCATTGGTGGTTGAGAATGTTTCATGGGGTCCCGGCCCAAGGGCAGGCCAGTCCCTCATGTTGGNTACCCGTGCCCGGGCTCTTCTCGATGGTCGTTTTTCGCCGTCCATGGATGATATTTTAGCACTTGCTGCTCCAGTTCTTAGGCACAGGATGCATGTGAGCTTTGCCGCGCGAGCAGAGGGTATTGGGTTAGACCAAGTGATTGAGGAAATGTGTTCAGGGCTTATCTAAAAAACAGTATTGATAGATTAGAACGTGAGATTAGAGGGCTGTGGTTGAAATAAGTCAAAGATTACAGCAGAAGTCGGAGGCGCTCGCTCGGAAATTCCCACCCCTCTTGGTTGCGGCTTATCGGGTTGCTGATTCTGTGATGATGGGTCTTCATGGACGCAGGAGGCCAGGCAGTGGAGAGACTTTTTGGCAATTTCGACGCTATGAACCGAGTGATTCTGCTAGTCTGATCGATTGGCGCCAGTCCGCTAAGTCAGACCCTATCTATGTTAGGGAGCAGGAGTGGGAAACTTCGCAAAGTATTTGGATATGGTGCGATCACTCTAAGTCAATGGAATTTAACTCAAGTCCTGATATAGAGACAAAACGGGATAGGGCGAGATTGCTTGCGCTGTCTTTTGCTGTTCTGCTTTTGAGAGGTGGCGAGAGAGTGGGATTGTTGGGGGCNGATGCCATGATGCTGAAGGGCCTAGGTGCCCTTCCAAGGATGGTTCAAATGTTGGTATCAGGTCTTGTTAATGATGAGCGGGTGAGCCTTCCCGAACTAAGGGTTCTGCCTCGAGGCTCGCAGGTGGTTTTCATCAGTGATTTTATTGAACCCATAGAGCGTTTGGAGGATCGAATTAAATGGTACTCGAGCCGAGGGCAGCGGGGCTTGTTACTGCAAGTGTTGGATCCAGCAGAAGTCAGTTTGCCATATAAAGGGAGAGCTAGGTTCACGGGTCTAGAAGGAGAAGATGACACAGTGGTTGGGCATGTAGAGAATGTTCGGGGGGATTACGAAATGCGTGTTTCGCGTCATGTCGAAAATTTAAGGGGTTTGGCCCATCGGTTTGGTTGGTCATTCATTCCACATGGGTCGGATAGCCCCCCTGAGAGAGCATTATCAGAGTTGTATCTGTCGTTATCCCAAGAGGTCGAATAAAAACATGCTATTAAGGGGTTGTCCATGATATCGGCCGCCGGAGTGTTTACGTTTACGGCGCCATGGGCCCTTATGGGTTTCCTAGTCATTCCAGCTATATGGTGGTTGGTTCGGGTTTATCCCCCAGTGCCATCAAAAATAACCTTTCCGGCAATACGATTTCTTGTTGGTCTGGGAGGTGATGAAGCGAGCCCAAGCACGGCGCCCTGGTGGTTGTTACTATTGCGTTGCTTTATAGGCGTTTTTATTGTCCTTTCCGTGGCGGGCCCTATTGTAAACAACTCCGCTCGGTTAGACGGAACTGGTCCCCTGCTTTTGATAATCGATGATACGTGGGCTGCCGCGGAAAGTTGGGAGCTTCGTAAGCAGANAATGGTTGAGTTAATCGATACAGCGGGAAGAGAGGAACGATCAATTTTCTTGGCTTTTACTGCCCCCATCCTTTCTGCAACAGGGGACCTGGAGTTTAATATAAGCCAGGGTTTGTCGCCAACCGAAGCATTGCAAGATCTTGAGTTAGCTGTTCCTAAGCCTTGGAAGGCTGATCGCACACAACTGGTGGAGGCATTGGGAGAGCCCGAGATGAGGGCTGTTATTGGAGAAAACGCGGCCGTTAATTGGATAAGCGATGGTTTGTATATAGGTTCGCCGGGGAGTTTGAAAGATTTTGCAAATGATTTGAGGCGTTTCGGCAGTCTTACCATTTACAGTGAGGATCCTTCTGATAGAGCTCCATTGTTATTGAAACCTTTGTTGGTAGGGGATGATTTGATTGTTAGAGTGTTGAGGCCTGATGTCACTGGTACAAGGGAAATTTGGGTGCGAGCCTCGGCAGAAGAGGGACAACTCCTGGGCCGAGTGCTCTTAGCCTTTAATCCGGGTGAACGAGTGGGGACCGGCGTTCTGGCCTTGCCTGAAGAGATTAGAAAAGAAATCTTCTGCTTGGAGATAGAGGGCAGAGCTTCGGCAGGATCTATTGTGTTGTTGGATGAGCGTTGGAAACGTCGTTCTGTTGGAATATTTTCCGGCGGTGATTTCGAGAGCCGTCAACCACTTCTATCTGACCTATATTTTGTCGAGCGCGCTCTCAATCCATACAATGAAGTTCACTCGGGGGATTTTGATGTGCTGATGGAAGGTGACCTATCGGTGTTGGTGCTTACTGATACAGGGAGGTTGCCGGAGCCAAGGCGTTCAGAAGTCGAAAGCTGGGTAGAGGGTGGCGGAATTTTGATCCGTTTCGCTGGTCCAAGGTTGGCGGCCGCGGAGAATGTATTAGCTCCGGTAACTCTTCGCGGGGGTGCTGAGGCTCGGTCCATGGGCGGGGCAATGTCTTGGGAACAGCCAATGGGTTTGGGATCCCTGTCGGAGAATTCACCATTTGCTCAACTTGAAATCTCCGATGATATCGCAGTGAAACGGCAGGTGTTGGCTGAGCCATCCAGTGAAGTNATTGATAGAACATGGGCCAGACTAGCTGATGGNACACCCTTGGTCACGGGCGTACAGCGCGGCCTAGGCTGGATTGTTTTATTCCATGTTACGGCCAATACGGAATGGTCGAACTTACCACTTTCTGGACTATTTGTTGATATGCTTCAGGGGGTAGTCAAATTGGGTAAGGGCACTAACGCGACTGGCATCCCTGTCATGTTGTCGCCGCTAAAGCTAGTCGATGGCTTTGGTTCGGTAAGGGATACGGACTTGGGCATTGCACCTCTTCCTGTGGCGGCCGATGGTGGGGTCACGAGCATACCTGGTCCCAGCCACCCTCCAGGATTATATGGCGGTAGTTCCTACCGGCATGCCCTTAACTTAGGAGATTATTTTGAAGAATATCGTCCCATAGATCCCTTGTCAGGTAAGAGCCGAGAAACCCTTCTGGGAGGTAGTGGCCAGACCAAGNTGCGCCATTGGCTTCTAACAGTTGCGATGCTTCTTTTCCTAATAGACACGTTGTATGCATGGAGGTTAAGAAGTTTTCCTGGTCTACTGAGGCGGCAAGGTGGGGGAATTGCATTCGGTTTTTTGATTTCTTTTTCGGTTTTGTTGTTTCCTACGCCATCAATTAGCCAAGTGCTGGATCTAACCCCTATCCNGTCAGAGGTCACTTATGTGCAAAGCGACGAGTTTATCGTCGAGTCCACTCGTGACGTCCGCTTGGCTTACGTCCTGACAGACGANCCGGAAATAGATGTTGTCAGTCGTGCCGGCCTAATTGGCCTAAGTTGGACCCTTAGGCAACGAACAGCAATTGAGCNTTCGTTGCCTGTTGGGATCCGCTTGGATGACAGCAGCATATTGCTCTATCCCCTTGTATACTGGCCAGTGACTGGTAAAGAACTATTGCTTACAAACAAGGCATTGGAAAACCTAGATAATTATTTGAAGGTCGGGGGAATGGTGCTGTTAGATACCAGAGATCATGGTAATGGGGCCGTCGCGGTTGGGTCAGCTTCTGGTGTGAGCTTGTTTAGTCAACTGCTTAAGAGTCTAAATCCCCCAGCGCTAGTACCAATCCCGGATGGGCATGCCCTGCGTCAAGCGTTTTATCTAATTAGCAGCTTTCCGGGAAGGTGGGAAGGGGATGATGTATGGGTTGAGAGTTATGAGGGTGACGTAAACGATGGGGTCTCTTCCTTAATAATTGGTGGACACGATTGGGCGAGGGCATGGGCGTTGTCCCCCAGNGGGAATCCTTTATTTCCACTTGTTCCTGGCGGCGAGCCGCAGAGAGAAATGGCATTCCGTTTTGGGGTTAACTTGGTGATGTACGCATTAACAGGAAATTATAAGGCTGATCAAGTCCATATACCGTCCATATTGGGACGCTTGCAACGCGATGGCACGGGTCGGTAAGGGTAGGATGCACCGGGTATGTTGAGTTTAGAAATTAATCCAGTTCTACAGTGGTGGGGATTGAGTGGCATTGGTTTTTTGGTATTACTAGTCCTAGCATACGGGATAATTGTAAGGGCGCCCAGTACTTGGCCAAGAGTGATATTTCTAACAATTGGTTTTGTTGCGTTGTTAAATCCTACTGTAATACGGCAAGAGCGGGCGTATCTTCCTGACGTGGTTGCTGTCTTGGTGGATGAATCCCTAAGCCAAAGTGCAACTGGGAGATTGAACCAAGTTAGAGATGTATCCGAGGAATTGCAGCAGTTGCTCCTGGAAGAGGACGATCTCGATCTTCGCCTGAGCATTATTGGTGATCCGGACCGACAAGATGGAACCTTTTTTGTAGAGGCTCTTTCAAAAATGTTTTCAGATGTCCCCCCTGACAGGGTTGCCGGGGCATTTATTATTACTGATGGACAGCTCCATGATGATCCAAGTGACTTCATACACATTGACTATCCACTGAATTTTTTGTTGGTCGGTGATCCAGAAAAAAATGATCGGCATTTAGTTATAGAAGAGGCCCCGAGCTACGCGATCGTTGGGGAGGAGGCTATAATCCGGGTTCGTGTAGCGGGAGATTCACAGGCAGGTGCGATCGTGCCTGTAAGGCTTAGCATAAATGGACAGGTCGTGAGTGAGAGTAACGCTTCATCGGATACTCCCATTGAACTTCCAATAATTTTTGATAAGGAGGGAGTCAGTGCAGTTGAACTTCAAATCGACGAAGGAGAACAGGAGCTGACTCTTGAGAATAATCGCCTATTATTAGCAATTAACGCGGTTCGTAGTCGGTTAAGTGTTATGCTTGTTTCAGGNGCGCCGGGTCCCGGCCTGCGGAGTGTGCGTAATCTACTTAAGGCGGATCCGGCCGTTGATTTGGTGCATTTCACGGTTCTGCGGCCACCCAATAAACAGGATCTAACTCCGGTAGATGAATTGTCTCTCATACCTTTTCCAAGTGATGAGTTGTTTTCCGTTCGCTTGCGCGAATTTGATTTAATAATCTTTGACAGGTACCATAGACGTGGAATTTTTCCCGCGTCTTATCTAAATAATATCGCTGATTATGTAGTTGATGGAGGGGCCATCTTGGACATTGCGGGCCCTTCTTTTGTGACCCCGCTTAGCTTGGCGGCATCTCCTCTAGGCAAAATTTTGCCGGCTCGCCCGACAGGAGACGTCTTCGAGCAAGCTTTCGCCCCGACTGTTTCGGAACGGGGTAATCGCCACCCTGTGACGAGCGATTTAAGGAGGCTGGGGGAGACAACTGCGAACTCTACTTGGGGCAGGTGGTTTCGTTTGTTTGATTCAGAGGTTGATCGTGGGGAAGTCTTGCTGACTGGTGTTGGTGATAGACCTCTTTTAGTGTTGGATCGTGTTGGCGAGGGGCGAGTGGCTCAACTTCTTTCAGACCAGTCATGGCTTTGGGCTAGGGGTTACGAGGGCGGTGGCCCTCAACAGGTGCTAATGCGTCGGCTGGTACACTGGCTGATGAAGCAACCAGATTTGGAGGAAAACTCCCTAATGGTAGACGTAGAAAATAAAAAATTAAAGCTTGTTAGGCGGAGTTTGGATGGTGGCACAGGCCCTGTCACAATGATAGGGCCAGATGGAGTGAGTCAAGAAATCTCTCTTGCTGCCGATAAACCAGGCCTAGATACTGCCATAAGAGAAGTTTCTGAAGCAGGGATCTACAGGCTTGAGCAAGAGGATTACCAAGCAATAGCTATTGTCGGTGAAACTAAGCTTCGAGAGTTAGCAGATGTTAGGGCTACACAAGGTTTAGTTGAGCCATTGGCTACTGCGAGCGGGGGGTCCATCACATGGTTGGAAGCGGTTGGTTTGCCATCTTTAACTCGAGTTGCGAGGTCACAAATTTATGACTTGGAGGATTCTGTCGGGCTAATTAGAAACGATCAGTTTGAAGTTACGGGCTTAAACAAGGTGGCTGTGCTTCCCGGCTTTGCTTTACTATGCATATTGCTAATGAGTGCGATTTGGTCTTGGCGTCAGGAAGGACAAAAGGTGGGAGGTTGATCAGGCAATAGCTCTTGAATCCAATATGCTGGATGCTTGTATCACCTCTGCGACCGCCTGTTCGGAATTTGGTCCCATTAAGTGGGCTCCACCTACTCCATTTATCTCTGATAGTTGTCCAAGTATTTCTGCGCAGATCTTTTTTCCTTCGGCTCTCTGATCCTCAGAACTATCAATACGCTTAATTATATTTTCTGGAATTTCAACTCCATAGAGATTTTCATTCATCCAGATAGCAGATTTAGCCGAGGGAATTGGGCCAATTCCGATCAAGAATTTGGCTTGTTCTAAAAATCCTTCTGACCTTAAGCGTTGGATATATTTTTTCACCAAATCGATATCGAAACAGAATTGAGTTTGAAAGAATGAGGCTCCTGCCATTATCTTGGCGCGGACTGCCTCGGGAGACCAACCGTCGGCAGGGTCTCTTGGCGCATCAGCCGCTCCTATGAGAAATTTGGGGGTCGTGCCTGTTATGGGTCGACCATTGGCTAAGGTGCTCTTATCCCTCATATTGTGGGCTAGTTCCATTAGGCTACAGCTATCGAGGTCCATAACCATTTTAGCATTGGGTTGGTCGCCGGTGGATACATGGTCGCCAGTAAGACAGAGAATGTTTTGGACGCCTAGGGCACCAGCACCTAACAGGTCATTTTGTAACGCGAGCCTGTTTCGGTCTCGCACTGTCATCTGAAGTATAGGCTCCAAGCCAGCTTGTATCAGAAAGTTAGCTGTTACGAGGCTCGCCATATGTGATTTTGCGCCTGCGCCATCAGTAATGTTAATAGCGTCCGCATATCCAGCAAGTGGGGCAATTTTTTCTAGTACAAGGTCCCCTTCGATGCTCACGGGCGGACTCGTCTCAGCCGTGACTACGAAGGTTTCAGCTTTAAGAAGTTCTTCCAAAGTTTTTTTAGCGGGCGCGGTTGTGGTAGTTTGAGTGATAGATCCCATGAATCACCTGACGTTACCCTTAATTTCTACGAGGGAAATTTCTAGAGGGCCGGACTGGTCTGGTCAAACTAAAACTCGCCACCATGTGTATTCATTATTAATACGAATAAAAATTGCAATTGAGAATAACATTCATTATCACCTTAACTTAGAATAAAACAATATTGGTAGGGCGTGATGTTTGGCAGAAAACTAAGAATATCGTATGGGTTCAGGCTTTTGAAAATTTGTCTAATCTCTCTGTGCGTTACAAGCGTTCCCGGGGCGACGCCGGGTAGCGCNAGCGGGGGAGGGGATGGCAACCCCTTAGAATCCTACGTTTCGACCTATGTGCATCTAGTCTATGAGAATTATCTGGATAGTTGGGATCGAGCTCGGCGCCTTTCTTCTGCAATAGACAGTCTCTTGGATAATCCTAACGCTCAGACCTTGGAGTCCGCGCGCCTGGCCTGGTTCGACTCCCGAGAGCCCTATGGGCAGACAGAAGCCTTCCGATTTTATGGTGGGCCNATAGACTATTTTGATGAGGAGAAAGGGGTTGAGGGTCCGGAAGGGCGAATGAACTCCTGGCCTTTGGACGAGGCCTATATTGATTATGTGACTGGAAACCCCTCCGCCGGGATTATTAACGATTCGACTATTGTGTTGGACGGGCAAACCATTTTAGGTCTTAATCAGATCGATGACGATCGATTCGTCTCTACAGGGTATCATGCAATAGAATTTTTGTTGTGGGGTCAGGATCTCAGCCTGGATAGTACTGGGGATAGACCAGCGGAGGACTTCCTACCCGGATCCTTAGCTAACGACCGTCGCAGAGATTACATGAAAATAGTAACTACTCAACTTTTGAAAGACCACGAGTTTTTGGCCAATGAATGGGCGCCGGGAGGAGATAATTTTGCTACAAAGTTTGAGATGTTGCCGCCTCGGGTGGCGTTAGGCCAGATATTGACAGGACTTTTGACGCTGGTGCAATTTGAACTTGCATCAGAGCGCCTGGGTGTTGCCCTGGATAGTGGGGATCAGGAAGATGAGCACTCCTGCTTTAGCGATAACACTCACAATGACTTTATGTATAATGCCCGTGGGGTCGAGAATGTGTATTTTGGTCGTTATTCCTCATACCAAGGTGTAGGTTTAGACGAGTTGGTTCGGGATTTGGATCCTGACTTGGACAAAAGAATGGTGGGTGCCATTGAGGAAACCAGGCGACTGCTGAAGGGGATACATGTGCCTTTTGATGCAATGCTTGCTTCACCAATGGGAAGCCCAGGGCGGATACAAGCCGAGCAGGCCTTTGCCTCTCTCATGAGGCAGGGAGAACTCATAAAAGAGGTTGGCTTACTGTTCGGACTAGTTATACATTCAAGTGATGGGGATGCCGGTTGACTGGCGAAACCATTGAAATAGATTGTATAGGGATTAGACTTTGTCTCGCTATTTTGGCTTTGCGATCTTTTTGGTCTCTTTGATATGCGTTGCATCTTCCATGGCTGATGAGGCTTTGAGAAAGCAGGACGATGTGCCGGTTCTGCCAAAAACCCCGGAAGATGATTACGTTCCAGGCAACGGGATGCCCTATGCCATGGATTGGAATCGCTGGGTTTGGCACAACCTGGCGGATCCGGTACCCCTAGAGACCTTTCAGCCTACGGCGCTTTCTGGTGGAACCACTACTACCTATCTTGAAAATCGCGAGGCATTTTCAGCCCCTTTAGCTAACCTGGATCGCAGCCGGTTGCGCGCTTTCGCGTTTGGACGGCATCTTTTCCGGCGTAATTGGGTAATTGCCCCGGCGTCAGTTGAAAGCTTGGACGGCCTTGGNCCAACTTTCAATCGGGTTTCCTGCTCAGGCTGTCACTTAAAGGATGGGCGCGGGAGGCCGCCGAAGAGTCCTGATGAACCAATGAAGGCAATGGTGGTTAGACTTAGTATTCCTGGTGTGGCTAACAATGGGGGACCCCTTCCACATCCCAATTATGGCACTCAATTGCAGGATAAGGGTATACTCGGTGTTCCAAAAGAGGGTCGAGCCAGTATCATTTATGAAGAGGTGACAGGGTTTTTTGCGGATGGGGAGGCCTATTCGCTCCGGAGGCCCATGTATGAATTTAGCGAGTTGAGTCACGGACCCCTGGGTGAGCAAGCGCTCTATTCAGGCAGGGTTGCGCCTGCAACCCACGGACTAGGATTGTTGGAGGCTGTGGATGAGGCTTTGGTTCTCTCCAAGGCAGATCCCGAAGATATTGACGGAGATGGTATATCTGGAATTGCCAATTGGGTGTGGGATCCTGTTACCGGACAGGAGGCTTTGGGAAGATTCGGCTGGAAGGCGAATGTTGCGAGTTTACACCAACAAGTTGCAAGCGCAGCATTTGGAGATATGGGTATTACTAGCTCCGTATTTCCAGACCAAAACTGCCCGCCTGTCCAGAAGGAGTGTTTGTCTGCTCCGGGCGGTGGTGTTCCAGAGTTGGATGATGTGCGTTTGGCCAAACTAGTCTTGTACGCGCGATCTTTAGCAGTTCCAGCTCGTCGAAATGTGAATGATCCTACTGTAATGAGAGGAGAGCGGCTTTTTGCGAAAGCAGGGTGTACGGGGTGCCACNTGCCCGCATGGAAGACCGGTTCCACAGCCGTAATGCCGGAGCTTGCAGATCAAGATATCCGCCCTTATACGGACCTGCTTTTGCATGATATGGGGGAAGGATTGGCTGATGGGCGGCCGGATTTTGAGGCCACAGGCCGAGAGTGGCGAACGCCACCTCTATGGGGTATTGGGCTCGTGCATCGTGTGAATTTCCATCAATTTTTTCTCCATGATGGAAGGGCGCGGGGCCTAATGGAGGCTATACTTTGGCATGGAGGGGAGGCGGAGCGGTCCCGTGAAATTGTTTTAGAAATGGCTTCCAAAGACCGGAGGGCGCTACTGGCTTTTCTGAATTCGTTGTAACCGCTGCTGGCGGCAATGGTGTTTTCTCGGAACACACATGGTTATAACGCTATAAGTTGTGGCATTAAATCATCCTTAATATTGAAGCCAAGTTGAATGAAAATTTTTCGTAGGTTTAAGAAGTTGAAGTCTTTGTACCAAGGAGCTTCAGTGGCGCTGGGTAATTTTGATGGGCTGCATNTAGGGCATGCTGGGGTAATTAANAGGGCTGCCGATGTGGCAAATAGTAGAGGTGTCCCGCTGGGCATTGTGACATTCGAGCCCCATCCAGTCACCGTGCTCAGACCCAAATTACAGCTTCGGCGTTTGGCCCCGTTTAGAACAAAAGTGCGATTGCTAAAGGAGTTTGGCGTCGAAATACTTTACATGTTGCCGTTTTCGAAGGAATTTAGTCAGTTGTCGGCAAGTCAGTTTGTAACAGAAGTATTGGTAAAAAGACTTAACGTTTCCGATGTGGTGGTGGGCTATGACTATCGTTTTGGTAAAGAGAGGCGGGGGGATCATACTTTTTTGTTAGAGCAAGGTAAATCATTGGGGTTCGGGGTCACTGAGGTTGCCAGCATCGGGGATACTGGAGAAACATATTCATCTACACGAGTGCGCGAATTTATTGGGGCAGGAAGAATTAAACGGGCCAGCGCTGTCCTTGGCCATATATGGGAAGTCGAAGGTCGCGTTCGTCATGGGGATGCCCGTGGCAGGCAGCTCGGGTATCCAACGGCCAACATTGTCTTTGGAAGAAACCAAGTGGTTCCAGCTTACGGGATATATGCTGTGTGGTGTGGTGTNCAGAGTAATGGAGGCACTAAGTGGGTGCCCGGGGTTGCTAACGTGGGGATCCGACCAATGTTCCGACTGGAGAGCCCGCTCCTGGAGGTTCACCTTTTCGACTATGATGACGATTTGTATGGTAAATATTTAAGGGTGGCATTTTTGAGTTGGATTCGTCGGGAGCGAGACTTTGACAATGTTGAGGGTTTAGTAAGCCAGATGGGCGTAGATTGTCAGCTTGCGAGGACCATGCTTTCCAAGTCGGAGCCGCCGTCGGTGTAGTCGGGGTAACGTGTGCCCAAAAAGTCACAATTTGAGAGTGTAGTCTCGGTGATTCGTTCAGCAAGATAAAGAACAAGCAATATGAAAAATAATGATTACAAAACGACTTTATTACTGCCTCAAACAGCGTTTCCAATGAAGGGGGGGCTCCCACGAAAAGAGCCAGACTTACTAGAACGTTGGCGTAGCCTCGACCTATGGAAAAAGTTGCGAGATCAAGCATCTGGCCGAGAAAAGTTCGTGCTTCACGATGGCCCTCCATATGCTAATGGGCCGATCCATATTGGCACAGCCATGAATAAGATTCTGAAGGATATGATCAACCGGAGTTACCAAATGTTGGGAAGGGATGCTCACTATATCCCTGGCTGGGATTGTCATGGTCTCCCAATAGAATGGCAAATTGAACAAGAGTATCGAAAAAGTGGCAAATCTAAAGACGAAATCCCTGTCACACAATTTAGAGAGGAATGTAGGGCCTACGCCACCCATTGGATTTCTGAGCAAATGAAAGATTTCAAAAGGTTGGGGGTTTTAGGAGACTGGGATAACCCCTACCTAACAATGAGCTTTCCAGCGGAGGCCCAGATTGTGAGAGAGTTGGGAAAATTTTTGCTGGATGGTTCTCTCTATAAAGGTGCCAAGCCCGTAATGTGGTCGCCGGTTGAGAAGACGGCGTTGGCAGAAGCAGAGGTTGAATATAAAGATATTTNATCTACCGCAATTTATGTACGATTTCCTATAACTCAGGCCNTCGACAATAACTTGGTTGGCTCTTCTGTGGTTATTTGGACTACAACTCCATGGACTATGCCGGGTAACCAGGCCGTAGCTTTCGGCAAAGATATGGATTATGGCCACTATGCCCTTGGGAAAGTAGCTGAAGACTCTCTTCTGAAAGAAGGGGAACGTATAATTATAGCCGAGTCTTTGGCCGACCAGTTTTTTGACGTAGTCAAGGTGGAATCCTGGTCTAAGATTTCCTCTCATAAGGGCATCTCCTTCGAAGGCGTGATTACACAGCATCCGCTGTATGAACATGGGTATCCAAGGTTTGCCCCTCTGTTTCATGCGGACTTCGTCTCAGTTGATCAGGGGACAGGCTTTGTTCACGTGGCTCCTGGGCATGGAGCTGACGACTTTGATNTGGGACAAAAACATCAACTGGAGGTTTTGGATACAGTAGATGATGATGGATGTTTTTTGCCAAATATTCCTCTATTTGCGGGTGAGCATGTTTACAAGGTGAACCCAAAAGTTTTAGAGGCTTTGCAGAGTGCTGGGCGTCTTGTAGCAAGCGAGGNATATTATCATTCTTATCCCCACAGCTGGCGTTCTAAAAAGCCTGTAATTTTTAGGAATACGCCCCAATGGTTTATAAGCATGGAATCTACAGGACTAAGGGCAACTGCTCTGGAGGCGATTGATGCTACTAGATGGGTTCCAGAAACTGGCCGAAATCGAATTCGTTCAATGGTGGAGAGTAGGCCAGATTGGTGCGTCTCACGACAGAGGGCTTGGGGTGTTCCTATTCCTGTCTTTATTCATAAACGCAGCGGTGAGCCTCTGCGTGACCCAGAGGTTGTGGAGCGCACAGCATCTCTAGTTGAACAGGATGGAGCGGATGTTTGGTTCACTGAGGATTGGGCTTCATTCTTGGGGCCAACACGTGATCCAGATGACTATACACAAGTTAAAGACATCTTGGATGTATGGTTTGACTCAGGCTCTACTCATAGTTTTGTTTTGGAAAATGAGGAATCGCAACGGTGGCCAGCTGACCTGTATTTAGAGGGAACAGATCAGCATAGAGGGTGGTTTCATTCCTCTTTNCTTGAGGCTTGCGGGACTCGGGGGCGGGCACCTTACAATGAGGTGTTGACGCACGGCTTTGTGATGGATGGGGCAGGAAAGAAAATGTCTAAGTCCACGGGTAATGTGATAGCTCCCCAGAGAATTATTGAGCAAAATGGAGCGGATATACTCCGCTTATGGGTNGCAAATACTGACTATACGGAGGATATGCGGATTGGGCCGGAAATAGTAAAAGGCATGGTTGATATGTATAGGCGCCTCCGGAATACTTTNCGTTATCTTCTGGGAAACCTGTCTTCTTTTGAGGAAAGTGAGCGTCTTCCGATTGAGCAAATGCCCGAGTTAGAGCGCTGGGTATTGCATAGAGTTAGCGAGCTTGACGTGATTTTGAGAGCATCTATCGCTGACTATTCATTTCATTCCTTTTTTAGTGCAGCTCATAATTTTTGTGCTAGTGATTTATCCGCATTTTATTTCGATATTCGGAAGGATGTTTTGTATTGCGATTCGCCAACCAGTATACGGCGGCGGGCGGTGCGGACGGTTTTGGATAGGCTTTTTTATTGCCTCACCACATGGTTAGCGCCAGCCCTTGTGTTTACCTCAGAAGAGGCATGGTTATCTAGATTTCCTTCGTCAGAGGGCAGTGTTCATCTTCAAAGCTTCCCAGAGATCCCAGAGGAATATTTCGATAAAGAGTTGGCCGATAGGTGGCGAAGAATTCGTGAGATTAGGCGGGTCATAAATGGAGCATTGGAAGTCGAGCGGGCNGAAAAGCATATTGGTTCCAGTCTTGAAGCTAGCGTCCGGCTTCACTTGTCGGAAATTACAGATGTCGAAGTTGTGGGTTCAGTAGATTTGGCCGAGCTAACCATCTCCTCGGAAGTTGTGGTTATAACCGGATCAGGTCCAGAGGGAGCCTACTCACTCGACGGAGTGAAAGGGGTTTCCGTAGAAGTTGCTAAGGCACGGGGTGGAAAATGTGCTCGTTGTTGGCAATTCTCTGGCGACGTCGGCACATTTCCAGGACATCCTGATTTATGCAAACGATGTTATTCAGTAATTGAAAGCGGTGCTCTGCAATCTGATTGATTAGCTAAATTATTAGGAATCAATGATGCCCCTTGGTTTATCGTTGGCAGCAATAATAGTAGTTCTGGATCAATTTACTAAGGCCTTAGTGCTTGCTTTCTTGGAGCCGTATCAAGCCGTTGAGTGGACTTCTTTCCTCAGCTGTGTGTTGGTGTTCAATACTGGAGTTAGTTTTGGCTTATTCGCTGGNGAAACGGCATTATTGAGGTGGATTTTGATCGGGTTGGCCGTGGCTGTTTCGGTCTGGCTTATGAGTTGGTTATATAAGGAAACTAGACCGCCGGTCGTTAGTTCCCTTGGTTTAATACTGGGCGGAGCTCTTGGGAATGTGGTTGATAGAGTTTCTCGGCATGCGGTTGTGGATTTCGTCGATTTGCACATAGGCGAGTGGCATTGGCCGGCATTTAATTTGGCTGACTCTGCGATCACAGTTGGTGTTATGTTGTATTTGTATACATCGTTGCGGGATCAACGCAGAAGAAGTAAATTGAGACAGAAATGATCATGGAAAACGTATTTGGCTGNTGGGGAAAAATTTTGGGCTNTCTGCCTGTGTGCGCACTTATNGTCGGGTGTAGTGCGGAATCGGTCCGGGAAACGATGGGTATGGGGAAGCGATCGCCCGACGAGTACCTCATAGTGGAGCGTGCGCCGCTATCTATGCCCCCTAACTACGAACTGAGGCCCCCTTCGGCAAGTGATTTGGAGATCCAGTATGCTAGTCTTCGCAAGAGAGCGGAAGATATTCTTATAGGATCAGCTAGTGGGAATGAGAAACCAATGTCTGAGTCGGAGCTAGCTTTTCTCTCGGATGCGGGGGCCTTAAACTCAGACTCTGAAATCCGCCATATTATTGACACTGAAAATGGTGTCCGTTTTGTCGAAGACGATCGGTTTGTGGATGAGTTGATGTTTTGGAGTGATGAAGAGGGGAAAGATTTTATAGTCGACCCGGTTGCCGAAGCGGAACGCCTTCGGCGGAACGCTCTGTCGGGAATGCCTGTNACTTATGGAGCNTCCCCAACTATTGAGAGGAAAAACTAATCCAAACCTTTTCTCATAGACTTCGTTGTGGTTGCACAGTGTGGATCATGCCTTGGTAAACTCGGTGTTTGTGCAAGACATTGAAGGTTGTATGGCCCGCACTATTGGAAGCAATGGTATATCTGGTCAGGAGTTTCAGGAAGAATTAAGCTGTTGTGGCCAAGCTCTTACGAATTTCCGTCTTGCTTGCAAACATAGGAAAATTCCAGCTCTGGATACAGAACAAAGCATGCGGTTGTTGGAAGATTTGGCTCCTATTGCNGAAAAGATTAGTGAACAATTCAGGACGGTGTTAGTTCTAGGTGTGGGCGGCGCGAGCCTTGGTGGNAGCGCACTAGTGGATAGTTTGGGGAAACGTGCTAACAATAACACTGGCCCGGAGTTGCATTTCGTGGACAGTATCGATCCTGAAAGCGTTGAAAAACTTTTAACATCCATAAGTCTGGACACCACTTTCTTCTTGGTTATTTCTAAATCGGGGAAAACATTATCAACTCTTGCGCAATTTTTAATTTTTTGCGACTTGGTTGCTGGCTCCCTGGGACGGGAGGCAGTCTCCGACCATTTTATTGCGGTGACAGAGGCAAGTGAAAATCCTCTTAGGCGGTCCGCTGGGCGCATGGGCATAAGGGTATTGGATCATGATCCTGATATTGGCGGTCGCTTTTCTATTTTTTCTGTTGCTGGTTTGGTACCAGCTTTGATAGCAGGGGTTGACTGTCGAGGATTACTGGATGGGGTGGCCTTTGCTCTTAATACCATATTGAGTGAGGCGCCGGTTGATACTATTGAGGCGGCTCGCGGGGCTGCAGTGATAGCTGGATTGGCAAAAAGGCGAAAAATTATCACTAATGTTTTGATGCCCTACTCAGATCGTTTGCGAAGTTTTGGTTTTTGGTATCGACAACTTGTAGCAGAATCTTTAGGTAAGGGCGGAGAAGGCATCCTGCCGGTGAATGCAATGGGCACGGTTGATCAACATAGTCAGTTGCAACTGTTTCTCGACGGCCCCCCAGATAAGATGGTTACGTTTATAGGAATTTCTAGTTCAGAGCGGAGCAGGCCTATCCCCTCTCACCTCCTTGAGGGTGTGGAGAGGTTACTCTTTGTTCGGACTTCTATTGGCCATCTGTTTGAAGCCGAGTATATGGCTACTATTAAAAGCTTGACTAGCGCGGGTCGGCCCACTCGCAAATTTTCGCTCGGGAGTCTGGGGGCCGAAGACCTGGGCGGCTTGCTCACCCACTTTATGGTAGAAGTAATATTGCTTGGTGGCCGGTTCGGAGTAAATCCATTTGATCAACCCGCTGTCGAAGCTGGGAAGAAAATGGCACGAGAATTATTGTTAGATTCCCATTGAAAGTGGACACGTCGTGTTACGTTATTTGCCAGAACATCTAATTAATCAGATTGCAGCGGGCGAAGTGGTTGAGAGGCCGGCTGCGGCAATAAAAGAGCTAGTCGAAAATTCTATCGATGCCAAAGCTTCCAATATTTCAATTTCTGTCGAGGATGGCGGTCAAACATTGATTGCAGTTGTGGACGATGGTCAGGGGATAAGCGCAGAGGAATTGCCCGTGTCCGTGACCCGCCATGCAACATCAAAACTTCCNNGCGACGATTTATCAGAGATTCGTTGGTTAGGGTTTAGAGGAGAGGCCCTGCCGGCTATCGGTGCNATTAGTCATCTTAGCCTGACTAGTAGAACTGAAGGTAGTGGATCAGCAAATTTCCTAAGGGTAGATGGTGGGATATTGGGGAATTCCGGACCTGCCGCCTTGGATACTGGCACTAAAGTAGAGGTGCGCGATATTTTTTACGCGACACCTGCGCGGCTGAAATTTTTAAAGAGTGCCCGCGCTGAGGTAATGGCGATTGTTGATATTGTAAATCAGCTCTCTATGGCNCGGCCTACCATTTCTTTTGAGCTGCAAGTCGATGGCCGACAACGGTTATTGTACCAAGCTCAGGGGAGTTCAGATGAAGAGTTGAGATNGAATAGGCTAAGACAGGTTATGGGNAACGAGTTTAGTGAGAATTCTGTTAAAATTAAGGCTAATCGAAGTGATCTGCGCATTGTCGGTTATGCGGGTTTGCCAACCCTCAACAAGGGAAATACAAGATCTCAATTCTTCTTCGTAAATGGGAGGCCTGTTCGAGATAAATTAATTTATGGAGCTGTTAGAGCGGTATATCAAGATTTCCTNGCTCGGGGCCGTTATCCCGCTGTCGTCCTATTTCTTGAGGTGAATACCTCAGATGTAGACGTCAATGTTCACCCAAGTAAGGCCGAAGTGCGGTTTCGTGATCCCAGAGAAGTAAGAGGATTGATTATTGGTGCCTTGGGGCACGCTCTTGATTCGGAGGGCATCAGATCTTCATCAGAAATTTCCAATGCTGCTTTAAGCGCAATGCATTCGGACACGATGGGGGTCCCAAGAACACTGGGTGTAACGTCTAACAGGGAGGGCTTGCCGAATCTTGTAGATGCTGCCAATAATTTTCTTGCCCGCCCCTCATCCAGGGATATGGTGGAAACCCAAGGGCCCAGTCTGGAAGAGGTAAGGAGCTTTCCCTTAGGTGCTGCCTTGGGCCAGGTCAACGATACATACATAATTGCACAGACAGAGAGTGGTTTAATAATCGTTGACCAGCATGCGGCCCACGAAAGGTTGGTGTATGAACAAATGAAGATGGAACTGGAGGATAGCGGCGTAGCACGGCAGTTGCTTTTAATTCCGGAGGTTGTGGAACTTGGGCCGGAACGTGCCACCCAATTGTGCTCGCGTGCCTCTCAGTTGGCAGAATTGGGACTTGTCATAGAGCCATTTGGGGAAGGCGCTATATTAGTTAGGGAGACGCCTGCAATACTGGGGGAGACTGACAGTAGCGGGTTAGTGCATCAATTATCAGAGGCCTTAGAAAACTTCATGGATACCGTTTCTCTAAGGGCGCGGCTCGATGAAGTATGCAGTACTATGGCATGCCATGGCAGTGTTCGGGCTGGTCGGAGACTTAATATTGCTGAGATGAATGCGCTGCTGCGCGAGATGGAGCGTACTCCCCGGTCCGGTCAATGTAACCATGGGCGTCCAACATATATTGATTTGAAACTGACAGATATAGATCGTCTTTTTGGTCGTCGATAGGTGTTAGTTCTATGAGTTCTCGTTGGTAAGAAACCAGAACCCGCTATTCCCATACTCTCTATACTCTAGTTGTTGAAGGTGATGCGGGATGTGGAGTTTCTTCTTTGAAGGTGTTTCCACGATGACTAAAGCGTGGAGTGGAACCCATCCACTATAAAGCAACGCCCTGAGCGCGGTTTCAGCTAAGTTGGTGTTATAGGGCGGGTCCAGAAAGATAAGGGTTGGGTTGATTAACGGAGATCCAGGCTTTGTCGCGTCTTTGTGGAGAACTCTAGTGGTTGTCTGAGCGCCGAGCAATTTAATGTTGTTCTGGAGTAGAGCTATTGATTCGCAATCATTGTCGATGAAGAGTACGCTTGCGGCGCCGCGTGATAAACACTCTAGGCCTAGAGCGCCTGTACCGGCGAAAGTATCTAGAACTGTGCTATCCAAGATAGGCCATTTAGTATAAATTGGAGAGTGAGACAATATGTCAAAAAGGGCAGATTTTGCTCTATCCCCTGTCGGCCTAATGGGCAAGCGTTTTAATGGATGTAGCTTTCTCCCGCGCCACTTGCCACCGACAATTTTCATTGTGAACCATATGGTAACTTTTTATCCATGCCTATAACTTCATGTAAAGTGCCGGGAGCTAGAGAGCCAAGAGAGAACTGTCCATAGCTCACTCGGATTAGACGATTTACCCGAAGGTTGATTGTTGCAAGGGCATGGCGAATTTCGCGGTTTTTACCTTCCTTGAGGGCAATCGAGAGCCAGGCATTCGCGCCCACCTGCCGATCTAGGTGTGCGTGGATTGGCCCATAGTGCACCTTGCCCACGGTAATGCCCCGTTTTAGCTCTGCTAAGGCGCTTTTTTTTACTAGTCCATACACTCTCGCCTTGTAGGTTCTGGTTAAGCCTGTACGCGGGAGTTCCATCTTTCGAGCTAATTCGCCGTCATTGGTTAGTAGTAAGAGGCCTTCGGAATTTATGTCTAGGCGGCCGATTGATATCACTCGGGGTAAGGTGGTGGGCAAGGTTTGAAAAATATTGGGGCGTCCTTGGGGATCGTTATGGGTTGTTAAAAACCCTACACGCTTGTGATAGCGCCACAACCGGGTGCCTTCTGGTTCGCCAAGAAGTTTCCCATCAACTTTAATTTTACATGAGTCGGAAACATTGGTCGCGGGGCTAGTTAATTTGGTTCCATTTACGATGACCCGGCCTTGGCTAATCCATTTTTCTGCATCTCTTCGTGAGCAGAGGCCGCTCCGGGCCATTCGTTTTGCTATACGTTCCATGCCCTTACCGTCTTGGAGTGCAGGCTGAGACAAAGGCTTTGAATAGCTTCCTATCACCCTCTGAGATGTGAAATTCGGGATGCCATTGGACCCCAAGACAGAAGGGGTGGAGAGGCGATTCTATCCCCTCAATTATTCCGTCTGGAGCGTAAGCATTTTGTTTTGCGGTGGGCCCGGGATAGGCAACAGCCTGATGATGGGCACTGTTTACGCTCATCTCAGTTACGCCCACTATTTTATGGAGCAATGTTCCTTCTATAATTTTTATTCCGTGACCTGCTTCATTTCTTGGGTTTT
Organism: Rhodospirillaceae bacterium; assembly: GCA_002728255.1. Classification (NCBI taxonomy): domain Bacteria; kingdom Pseudomonadati; phylum Pseudomonadota; class Alphaproteobacteria; order Rhodospirillales; family Rhodospirillaceae; species Rhodospirillaceae bacterium. The sequence goes on from PBWV01000043.1 coordinate 32,051, forward strand.
CCTGTTCATGTTGAAGGGTCTGAAATGGACAGTCTGGTATATGCTGAATTAATTGTCCTCCAAGGGCAACAGCAAGGAGTTGCTCGCCGCCGCAGATGCCAAATATGGGGAGTTCGTGTTTTAGGCATTGCCTAGTTATGCTGAGCTCGAAGTCTGTGCGTTCCTTTTTTGTGGTTGTATAAGGTGAGAGTGCATTATCACCAAATAGTTTTGGATCAATATCAAAGGCTCCGCCTGTTATGAGGAGGCCATCTATGAGCTCTGAGCAGTAGTGGACAAGTTCCAAGTTATTAGGCAATCCCAGGGGGATGCCGCCAGCTGCGGCAATTGCCTGCATATAGTTCTCACGGATCGCGTACCATGGGAATTTGGAGTACGTCGGGTCAGTTTCTCGGTCGAGAGTGACACCGATCAAGGGTTTGTGACTGCGGTTTAGCATAGCCGCTAGGATATTATTCTATGGCCTCCTTCGCAATGACATAGGGCTTGACCCAGTCTACTTTTGATATACATGCTGGTTTAATGGAGATGGATTTCATGGAATATGCACTAGCGCAGGCAAGCGCCGCAGCTGAAAGGGGCGAGGTCCCGGTGGGCGCAGTTGTAGTTGACCCGGCGGGTAGCTTAGTAGCCGCTTCGGGCAATAGGGTTGAGGAGTTGAATGATCCTACAGCACATGCGGAAGTGCTTGCTATCCGCAAGGCTGCCGGGATGAGCGGAAGCCCGCGTCTAGTTGGGTATTCTCTTTATGTCACTTTGGAGCCTTGTGCGATGTGTGCTCAGGCTATTTCTCTTGCCCGAATTAAGCGTGTGTATTTTGGTGCTTCGGATGAAAAGTCGGGCGCAGTTGAGAATGGGGTGAGGTTGTATAATGACCCAAGTTGCCATCACATACCCGAAGTATACGGCGGGATAAACGCCGCAAAGGCCAAAGTCTTACTAAGAGATTTTTTTCGTGTAAGACGGTAATCAATTAACCTCATGCAGAATGGAGGGTGATATGCTTGCCCGATTAGGCATATGTCCTTACATCGTCAATAACCTTTCCGTCGTTCTGCAGAGATTCCAACTGCTCTAGGATGACCTCACCTTTTATTTTACAGATTGCTTGCAAGCTTTTGGCAATTTCGCTTTTGAGGTCTTCGCTCGGCTGAGGGACCTCACAATGAAGGGTCATGAAGTCAACGTGGTCTTGATTGTCCACAACGAGCCGTGCCCGACTGATTTCCACATGTCGTTCTACAACTTGTGCGATTTGCTTAGGGTGAATAAACATCCCTTTAACCTTCGTTGTTTGATCCGCCCTTCCCATCCATCCCTTAATACGAGAATTAGTTCTGCCGCATGGACTTAGACCAGGCAACAGAGTAGAAAGATCCCCCGTTGCGAATCGGATTAGGGGATAATCAGGGTTTAAAGATGTTACTACTATTTCGCCTACCTCCCCTTCTGGTACTGGGGTTCCGGTCCCCGGCCGGACTATTTCTAGTATTATGTCTTCATCGACTATCATCCCGTCAATGGCAGATGATTCGTAAGCGATAAGTCCAATATCTGCGGTTCCATAGGACTGAAGCACCTGGATATCTTTTTGCTGGAAGTATTTTCTGAGACTAGGCGGGAGTGCTTCGCCACCGACTGCGCCATGGGTGATAGATGAGACGTCGAGGTCCATAGACCCAGCCTTCTCCAGCAAGATTCGCAAAAATGAAGGGGTGCCAACATATTTTGTTGGTCTAACTTTGCTAATTACCTCAACTTGTTGCTCGGTGTTTCCAATCCCAGCAGGTATTACTGTGCAGCCACACGCATGTGCTCCAGCCTCCATCATATGTCCCGCAGGTGTGAGGTGATAAGCGAAAGTATTATGAACTAGGTCACCTTTCCGAAAACCGGCGGCATGCAGGGCGCGGCCCATCCGCCAAAAATCCCCTCTTTTTTTACCGGGTTCAAAAATTGGGCCAGGGGAACAAAAAACCCAGCTCAATTCGCCATATTGTGCAGAAGATAAGCCTCCGAAAGGAGGGTTTTTTGTCTGTCGGGCGGTTAATTCAGATTTCCGGATGATAGGCAATGTGGCCAAGGTTTCCCTCGAACTAATTTCCACAGGATCGATTTCAGAGAGAAGTTTTGCCCACCCGGGTGCGTTATTTTTAACGAAGTTTATGTGATTAGGAAGCGCGCTGAAAAGGGCTGTCTCGCGTTCTTGCGGGTTACGCCTTTCCAGTTTATCGTAATATTCCATGATAAGTCCTTCCATACATTAGTTCCGCAAGTTATTAAACCAACCATAACACTTCTTTTTAGCTTATCGTAGCTCCTGGGTTATGGTATTTCCTCAACTAACTTACCTCGTGCATAGGTATAGCATGCGAAAAGTTTTAGCATCGGGAAAGGAGGACTTACTAGTGGAAGATTCCGTGGTCGACTTTCAGACAGCGCCAGAGGATTATCAACATTGGCAGCTTTTGGTTGAACCTCCCCTTGCAACTCTATTCATGAATGTTAAGGAGGATGGCGGCCTGGGGTCAGGTTATGAACTAAAACTGAATTCTTATGATTTAGGGGTGGATATTGAACTTCATGATGCCATACAGAGGTTGCGATTCGAACATCCAAATGTTGGCGCAATAATCATAACTTCAGCGAAGCCGCGGGTATTTTCATCCGGGGCAAATATAAAAATGCTGGCCTCTGCTACCCACGCTGCGAAGGTCAATTTCTGCAAATTTACGAATGAGACGCGATGCGCGATGGAACAAGCGACGGCGCTCTCGGGCCAGTCGTATATTGCGGCGCTGAATGGAGCTGCATCAGGAGGCGGATATGAACTCGCGTTGTCCTGTGAGCATATAATTTTGATAGATGATGGTTCGTCGCGAGTAGCATTACCGGAACTTCCATTGCTTGGGGTCCTTCCGGCGACGGGTGGTCTAACCCGACTTGTGGATAAGCGTAAAATAAGACGTGATTACGCTGACATTCTTTGCACTACGGCGGAGGGCATAGGTGGAAAAAGGGCAGTCGATTGGGGTCTTGTTGATGAATTGACGGTGCCCTCCAAACTTGAGGAGGCAGCAGTATCCCGGGCGCGTTTGTTGGTTGGGGATGAGGACCGAACAAACCGGAAAGGGGTAGGATTGACCCCCTTATCTAGAAAATTTGGCGAGGACAAGTTAGAATATAGCCATTTGAGTATAGAACTTAATTCTACGACGTCTGTAGCTACCTTCACCATTTGTGGTCCAGAGAACCCATGTCCTGTTGAGTGGGAAGAGGCTCTTACGCAAGGACCTCTATTTTGGCCTCTTCAACTGGTCCGGGAACTCGACGATGCCATCCTTCATTTAAGAACAAACCGGCCCGATATTAGTTGCTGGGTTTTTAAGGTTTCTGGGACAGCGGAACTACTCAATAGCTACGACTCTTTCCTATTAGCCGAGCCTGACAATTGGTTCAGTAGGGAGATCAGACTATTCTGGGTTCGCACACTAAAACGGCTCGATGTAACTTCTCGGAGTTTAATATCCGTCATTGATAGTAGTTCCGGTTTTTCTGGCACTCTGTTTGATCTGGCACTTGCTTGCGACCGTATATACATGTTGGATGAAAAGGATGTCTGTTCTATTGGGGTGAATGAAATGAACTTTGGTGGGCTTCCGATGGCAAATGGCCTGAGTCGGTTAGAGAACCGATTTATGCAGGACCAGGAGTCTTTGGGGAAGGTACGTCGACGGGTGGGTGAAAAAATCTGGGCCGGTGACGCTAGCCAATTGGGGTTAGTTACTAGCTGTCCAGATGAAATAGACTGGGACGAAGAGTTAAGGTTAGCAATCGAGGAGCGGTCCAGTTTTTCTGGTGATGCTTTGACTGGCCTTGAAGCAAATTTGCGCTTTTCAGGCCCGGAAACAATAGAGACGAAAATATTTGGAAGACTCTCGGCGTGGCAAAACTGGGTTTTTCAGCGGCCAAATGCCGCAGGGGATGAGGGGGCGCTTCGTAGATATGGAACCGGGAAACGGCCGATTTTTGATCGAAAACGGGTATAGAAAGCAGTGACGATAGACTACAACGAGAAAATCCCGAATAACGTTGATTTGGCTAGCGATCGGCGCCTGCAAAGAGCTCTGGAAGGCTGGCAACCAAGTTTTTTGGATTGGTGGAGGGAGCGGGGGCCTAAGGGCTTTCATGATAATGAAGTGTATCTCCGTACGGCCATTAGCATTGAACCCGGTGGATGGGCTCATTTTGATCATGTTCGAATGCCAGAGTACAGATGGGGCATTTTTCTTGCTCCACCAGAGGATAATAGGGTCATCGGTTTTGGAGCAAATAAGGGTGAAGCCGTTTGGACGCAAATTCCTGGAGAATATAGGGCAGATCTCCGTAGGCTGATTGTTACACAGGCAGATACAGAACCGGCTTCAGTCGAGCAGCAATGCTTGCTTGGGCACAGCGCTCCCTCCCTATATGATTTACGCAACCTGTTTCAGGTTAATGTTGAAGAGGGGCGACATCTGTGGGCAATGGTTTATTTGCTTCATGCTTATTTTGGTAGAGATGGAAGAGATGAGGCGGCTTTGGCTTTGGAGCGTCATTCTGGCAATGCGGATCGTCCCCGCATTCTTGGGGCCTTTAATGAAGCTACGGCAGACTGGCTGGCATTTTTCATGTTTACGTATTTTACTGATAGGGATGGAAAATACCAGTTGGCCTCATTGGCGGAATCAGCCTTTGACCCATTAGCTAGGACTTGCCGCTTTATGCTGACGGAAGAAGCTCACCATATGTTTGTTGGTGAAAGTGGAGTAAAGAGGGTGATAGCGCGGACAGCGGAAGTGATGAGAAGTCATGACACAGAGGATGTTCGCGAGCTTGGTGTGATTGATCTAACTACAATCCAGAAATACATTAATTTTCACTATTCTGTATCCTTAGATTTATTTGGTGGGGAGATGTCTACTAACGCTGCGGCGTATTTTGAGTCGGGGCTGAAAGGGCGGTTTAATGAGAAAAAAATAGATGATGATCACAGTCTAAAACAAGATGTAGTGCGAGTGCCTAAATGGGTCGATGGCGGGCCTGGCTCGGTTGAAGTGCCAGCAATTAATGGGCTTAATGAGCGTTTACGTAGGGATTTTATCTCTGACTGTAACCGTGGTCTAGATCGGTGGAACAAAGTTTTGGAAGAACATGGGATTGCAAAGAAACTGTGTCTTCCCCACCATGCGTTTAATCGAAAGATTGGAGAGTTTTCCAGCTACAGTGTTGCGCCTGACGGAACGCCTGTTAGCGAGGAGGAGTGGAGCTCTCGTCATGCGGAGTGGCTCCCAACGATTGAGGATGAAAGCTTTGTGGCTAGCTTGATGAAGCCTTGTTTTGAAATCGGGAAAGTAGCGTCATGGATTACGCCACCGCATCGTGGAATAAATGGGCGTCCTGGGGATTATGAATATGTCAGGTTATGACCCTATCTGGTAGCAAAGATTACAAGTGCTCAAATACGAATTTAAAGTGACACGTTAGTGCCGGCCTGGGCGAATTTTTCCTGTCTTGCTCTCCTTAGCTCGTTAGGGTTGACCCTTTTTAGGTTGTTAAGAGCTAGTTTTAGGCTCGAACCTACGGATTCTATGGTCTGTTGTGGAGCGCGGTGTGCACCTCCTATGGGCTCATTAACAATTTCGTCTATTAAGTTCAGTTTCTGAAGATCTTGGGCTGTTAGACGAAGAGCGGAAGCGGCTTCAGCTGCTTTTCCTGAATCTCTCCACAATATTGATGCGCACCCTTCGGGAGAAATCACCGAGTAGATCGAGTTTTCCAACATGATCACATGGTTTGCAGCCGCTAACGCGATCGCTCCACCTGATCCTCCTTCTCCAATGACAACACTTACAAGTGGCACCGTTAAGCTTAGGCAGGTAGATGTGGATTGGGCGATTGCTTCAGCTTGACCTCTTTCTTCCGCTCCAATTCCTGGGTATGCACCAGGAGTGTCAACAAAAGTAACCACTGGGATACCATGATGTGCAGCTAATTTCATCAGGCGCGCCGCTTTACGGTAACCCTCTGGTTTTGCCATTCCGAAATTATACTCTACTCTTTCCTCGGTATTGCCACCTTTCTCAAGTCCAATTGCCATTACAGAGAGTCCCTCGAAACGGCCAATCCCTGACAACACTGCCTTGTCCTCACCAAAGCTACGGTCACCTGCGAGTGGGACAAAGTCACTAAATAGCGTTCTTACATAGTCGCTAGCATGGGGTCGATTTGGATGGCGGGCCACCTGAGCTTTTTGCCAAGGAGTTAGTTCCGAGTATGTTTGCTTTAAGAGTTTTTCTACTTTTGACTGAAGGGTAGACACTTCATCAACTATATTAATATGGTCGCTGTCACTGAGGTGACGTAGCTCTTTTATTTTGCCTTCAATCTCGGCGATTGGCTTCTCAAAATCAAAAAAGGTACTCATAGAGGCCAATTTATCAGTTTCGGATGCTTTATGCATCCATAAAGATTGGAGGCCTTATCTTCCGTCCAAAGGTGCATTGGCTAGGGGATGATGTTTTGCCACAAAACTATTAAGGCGGCTCTGCAAAACATGTGTGTAGATCTCGGTAGTAGAAATATCAGCATGGCCAAGGAGCAGTTGGACGCTTCGGAGATCTGCACCATTAGCAAGGAGGTGGCTTGCGAAAGCATGTCGTAACACATGGGGGGACACCTTGCCCGGCGCGATATTTGCGGCGATCGCCAATTCCTTAAGGATTTGGGCAATGCGTCGCCGGGTCAAATGGCCGCTGGCGCCTCGCGAGGGGAATAGCCAGTCTGTGTTCTCATTATTTTGAATAAAATACTGACGTACATCGAGGTAGCTTTTTAGAGCTGCGGTGGCTGGTTCTCCTATAGGCACCATCCTTTCTTTACCTCCTTTACCAAGTACCCGCAGTACCTGCTGGTTTTCGTCAAGATTGTTGAGTTTTAGACCGGCTAACTCGGAAATGCGCAGTCCAGTTGAGTATAGAAGTTCGACGATGCAGGCTATGCGAAGGCCTCCGGGTTTGGAGCTTGACTGAGAGGCATTTATGAGCTGAGTAACTTCCGCCTCTGAAAGCACTTTAGGTAAAGCCTTTCGTGCTTTGGGGCTATTAATGTTTTGACACGGATTGTCCAGGCGCTGCTCATCTGACTGTAAGAACCTATAAAATTGACGTAAAGTAGATAAGTTCCTAGCTTGAGTACTGCTGCTCCGGCCAGTCGCGGCGAGTCTTTCCAGATAGCCTTTAATTGTATTTGCGTTGGTGTTGAGCAGTGTTTCGTTTGTGCTTTCTAGGTATTGTGCAAATGTAGAAAGGTCGCGGGAATAAGCGTTAATCGTATTTTTTGTAGCCCCTCGCTCTGCAATCATCATTTCAAGATAACTTTCTATAGATGAATCGAAATCATTGCCCATCTAGAGGCCGTTATTTAGAAGAAATTCTAAAGCCAGAGTCTTAGCCTCGCTAACGAGGCCAACATGCTTGAGATGTCGGAGAGCAGATCCTATCGTAACGGGACCCGCTTCTGTAATGCCACTATGGCCTAAGGTCAAAAGAGCAAATAATAATGTATCGCCCACCCGATTAGAAAGAGCCGCATCGCGCATTCCAAAACGAACTCCAACATTCGGTACCTGCTCCACTTCTATTATTGGGCCTTGGCGAAGAAGGCTCCAGTTCTGTGTGCCGATTTCGTAGCCCAAGGCATGAAGTACAACAAAAAGGCTATTGGCCATCGATACTTTATCTAGTGGTTCCATTTCGGGAGGGAAGCTGTTCCACCATTGATCGGCCATAATTGGTTGCCATGCTATCGAACTCGCCATATTGCTAATGGCAAGTATGGGCCTAAGGGATGCGAGTTGGAGGTCGTACTCTTGATCAGTCTCTGCGTTCTCCCTCATCAACTGTAACCATTGATCTAGTCTAAGAGTAATCATTTGTTTCAGTAGCCACGGATTTTGAGGGTCTAATTGTAGAGCCTGATTGAGCGCACTCGAGGCCGCAAGTTGATCGTTCCGTCTAATAGCCTTCACCAAGATGCCTTTTAAGCCTTCCAAGGCTGTATCAGGATCCTCAAGAAGAAGTTGATAATCTTGCTCATCAGTTACACTTTCGTCGTCCAACTCAATAGTACGAAATTGATTGCTCGCGTTGATGCTTAGGAGAGCACGTATAATGGTAGGGGCCGCAAATGCAATCTCGCGATGCACCGGTAGGCTTAGCCATGCTTCCATGTTTGTCACTGCTATCGCTATAGCATTGGAAGATTCTAGGGAGCTTTTCCAGGAGTATTCAAGTAATTTGGCCCTGTTTTGGGGCAATTGCTTTTTTCGGCTCGCTTGGTGCAGCAATGCTCTAGCCCAAGGTCCTTTGTTTTCGATAATGACTTCATGCACGGCTTCAAACTCGGCCTCCTCGAAGACTATTTTTTGATAGATTTCTGCTAATGCCAATGGTGCCAAAGTGCCGGTAAGGGCTGCGTGCTCTGCTGCAATTAACCTGGTCATGAGTGGAATATTATCCGCCAAAGCAATAGACTTTTGGATGGCAGGTCCAGATTCGGAAATCCATTGTTCTGGCATACCTAAACCATTTTCTGTTAGTAGAACTAGGTTAAGAACGTCCGCCTTGGGAACAATGGAAGTCTCAGGTATTTGGCCCAATAGAACGCTGGTAAGCTCATAAAAATCATCGTCTTCTGGGCCTAATAGTTCTCTCAGTAAGTTAAGACTGAAGAGGGCTTCTTCCACGTTTCCGTTAATAGCCTGGCAGATACAAAGGGCCTTTTGCCAGAACATACGACTGGTCTCTTGGACTTCAAGTTTGGCCATTGAGCAGGCGGCTTCTAAGTCTCGCTGTAGGAACCATACCTTGCCTTGCAATTCTTGCATGACTGGAGTTTTAGAGTCTTTAGGCACCACACTATACAGCTCCCCAAAACGCTTAAACTCTCCCAATGCCGCTAACTTTTCTAGCCTGATCTCAAGTAGGTTTGGTGAATTATCATTCTTTTTTGGGACGGGGGCTGGTGCAAGCAGGAGTCTCGTCATAAGGTTATGGCTGGCAGCAGATCTTTGGGAAGCAGGCAATGACTCCAGAAGAAATTCTAGATCGGAACGCTTGCTTCCCTTCCACAGGTTTTTGCCAAGATTATGATCTAAGTCATTGACGAGTCCAAGGGACTCCATGTTGATAGAATCGAGACTATCAATAGCTATTTCGGGCTCTGTGGCTTCATCTGGACCACGCCGTTCCATGGTTTCTGGTAAGTTGGCAGCGGGGTCTTGGATCCCATCTTGGCCCCTGGTCGTCGCTCCCATCGAGATTATCAGTAGGAGTGAGACAGGTAGAATAAACCGTTTACTTAGAAAAGCGTTCATTGGCTATAACCTTCTCAATTTTTGCCGAAGGTGGTGGAATATCCCATGTGAATAAGAACATACAGCCACCAATTATAGAAAGTAGTAGCAGGGCCCCCAAAAGGCGGTATAAAAATCTCATGTTCAACCTCAGCAGTGAGTACTACTTTTTCTCTTCTGTGTTGTCTGAATGGCTAGCATCTAGGGCCATTAATTATTTAGGGTGTGGTCAACTTACCGGCTTGTAGGTTACGATTCAATGCGTGAAGATATCTATGTATAAATCTAAGGCGTTATGATCCGATTGGATGCTAATATGAAGGGAGAAACTCCCACCACTGTTGCCCTGGTTGGTTTGATGGGAGCCGGGAAAAGTGCGATTGGACGGCGCCTCGCATCACGTTTGACCGTTCCTTTCTTTGATTCTGATGCTGAAATCGAGGCTGAGACAGGGATGACTATTGCAGAAATGTTCGAGCAAGAGGGTGAGGCGGCGTTTCGCGTTGTAGAGCGGGCGGCAATTAAGCGATTATTATCTGGGCCGACACATGTTTTGGCTACAGGGGGGGGTGCATTTATCGAAACCGAAACACGAGCGGAATTGAGGGGGCGGGTCATTACGGTTTGGTTGCGGGCTGATCTAGAGGTTCTTTTTCGTCGTGTTTGCCGAAAAAATGACAGACCATTGTTAAAACAAAAGAACCCCAAGCAGGTTTTAGCGGATCTGGTTAAAGTACGTTATCCACTCTATGCCTTGGCTGATATCACCGTGGATAGTAATGATCGGCCCCATGAGGAGGTTGTAGATAGAATTATTGATCGACTGACAGTTGTTGGGTCGCCTCTAGTCGGTAGATTAGGGAAAAATCAACAGGGGGCGGAGCTATGAGCGGCTTTACCAAAGTTTCCGTTCATCCTGACGGAGGGGCTTATGAAATTCTCGTGGGCGCTGATATTATACGCGCCTCTGGTCAACAAATTGCCAATGTGCTGGGTCAACGGCGGATTTTTGTCATCACTGATGAAAACATCGCCAACTTATATAAAACTCAGTTAGAAGGTAGCCTGACTGGGGCAGGCCATGAGGTGACAACTGTCGTGGTTGCTCCTGGGGAAGGTTCTAAAGATTTTAGTTCATTGGAACAGGTCCTAGGGGACCTGCTTAGGCAGGGGATAACTAGAAATTGCGTTATAGTTGCCTTTGGCGGGGGGGTCGTCGGCGATTTGGCAGGTTTTGCGGCGAGTATAATCCTACGCGGAATAGATTATGTGCAGATACCGACTACGCTGTTGTCGCAGGTAGATAGCTCTGTGGGAGGTAAAACTGCAGTTAATACTAATTTGGGCAAAAATTTAGTTGGGACTTTTTACCAGCCTAAACTTGTGCTTGTGGACCCGGGCCTCTTAAAGAGCCTTCCTTTGAGGGAGTTGAGAGCGGGTTATGGTGAGGTGATCAAATATGGCTTATTGAGTGACGCGCCTTTATTTGAATGGTTGGAAGTTAATGGTGGGGATGTACTCCGGGTGGATGCAGAGGCTTGTCGGTATGTGATAACAGAGTGTTGCCAAATTAAGGCGGAGATTGTGAGCAACGATGAACGGGAGAAGAACTCTAGAATGCTTCTGAATTTGGGGCATACTTTCGGGCATGCTATGGAGGCCGACCTTGGGTATGATAACAGGTTGCTCCATGGAGAGGCTGTGGCTATTGGGAGTATTATTGCTTTGGAGACCTCTGCTAGATTAGGGTTTTGTGAAGCAGCCGTTCCCGTCCGTGTTCGTCGACATTTCCAATCGCTCGGTTTACCCGTGAGTCCGCCAAAGCTGAAGGATCATAGGTGGGTGCCTGAGAATTTGTTGAAACATATGGCGCGAGATAAAAAGGTGGTAGGGGGCAAGCAAATCTTGATCTTGGTGCGATCTATCGGAAATGCATTCGTTTATGAAGAAGCGACTAGGGAGATATTGGCTCAGTCTTGGGAAGAGCGCCTTGGAGGTGGATGAGTGCATGTGTGGAAATATTCATGTGGAGACGGGCATGTCCTCCTCATTTGCTGAGATATTCGGAAGTATTAGGTGTCTTGTAGACCCCTTCAACTTGAGATTTTTGGTATGGATATTGTACTAACACTAGCCGCTATTATGGTCCTTGTGGTGTTGTCGGCCTTCTTTTCTGGCTCTGAGACGGCCCTGACTGCAGCAAGGAGGTCGCGAATCCATCAATTAGAGATGGAAGGGGATAGGCGGGCAAGTCTCGCGGCGCGACTAATTGCTCGGCGTGAGAGGCTAATTGGCGCCGTTTTGCTGGGTAATAACTTAGTGAACATCTTGGCTTCAGCTCTGGCTGCAGGAGTTATGATTCACTATGTGGGAGATGCTGGTATAGCCTATGCAACAATAGCAATGACAGTTGTCGTTGTTATTTTTGCGGAGGTCTTACCGAAGACTTACGCTATTCGGCGGGCAGACAAAACGGCCTTGCTGGTGGCGCCTTTTCTGCGGCCAATAGTTGCGGCTCTAGCCCCTATTACTCTTACAATTCAACTTTTGGTTTTGCAGTTGCTGCGTGTATTAGGGGCCCACAGGGAAGAGCCCTGGAACCAATCCCTAGCGGATGAAATTCGAGGCATGATAGACTATCAGTCTCGTGAGGGGACCATGCGTAAGCACTATAGAGATATGCTGAAAAGCGTACTTGATCTGGCTGAGGTGGAAGTGGGTGAGGTCATCGTCCATCGTCGAGATATGGTAGCTCTTAATGCTGATTCGCCACCGGAGGCTTTGGTAAAGGAGGTGCTTGATGGCAGTCATACTCGCTTTCCCGTGTGGAAGGGAAATCCAGACAACATACAGGGTATACTGCATGCAAAGAGTTTGTTACGGGAAGTTGATAAGCTGAAGGGAGACGTAGAAACTCTTAAAGTTTTAGAGCTTTGCGCTGAGCCATGGTTTGTCCCGGGAAAGACCAGTTTGGCGGACCAACTAGCGGCTTTCAGGGCGAAGCGTAGCCACTTTGCGCTGGTCGTTGATGAATATGGTGCATTGCTTGGTATGGTTACTCTCGATGACATTTTGGAGGAGATCGTTGGAGATATTGCAGATGAGAACTCCATTGGCTCACCTCACTTTGCGCCCCCCATTGCGCAGGTGGAGTCTGATTTGGACGGCTCCTTTATTTTGGATGGTGTTACCACAATAAGAAACTTGAACCGGGCAATGGAGTGGTCGCTACCTGATTCTGACGCGGCGACATTGGCTGGCCTAGTAATTCATGAGGCAAAGCGAATCCCACGACCCGGCCAGGTATTTCTTTTCTTTGACTTTCGTTTTGAAATTCTTCAAAGAAAGGGGAACCGAATAACGAGGTTAAGGGTCTCCCCCAGTCCTCATAAGGTGGCAATATAGAGGTCTCTTGGAAAAAAACTTAGGTCTCGTCGGGTGCGGAGGCCGTAATTGATAGAGCGTGGATAGGCCCTTGCAAAAGCTCGTCAAGGGCCTCATGTACTGCTCGTTGACGGTCCAGTCTACTAAGGCTGGAAAATTCTTTTGCCTTAATGCTAATCCGAAAATGCGACTCACCCCCACTTGGTGCGCTCGCATGGCCTACATGCATATGGGATTCATCGTCAATGACTAGCTGAACGGGATTAAATCGTTTTTGAAGAATCTTTCTTATTTCTTTCCCTACGGATCCCAAATTTTTCACGAGACTGCTTCCTATTAATGCAAAATTAAACTGTGTTAGGTGGAATTTTTTAAGTGTATATCGTATGTGCGGTGGCTTGCTAGTATTTACTAACTAACGCATATTAGGGAGATGGGAAGGACCGAGATCAATAATCGATTAGGTGTGCAGGAGAGAAGTGAGCCAGACCCGGGACGGCGGGTTTGTGAGTGGCCTGAGTGTCATTCGGAAGGCGAGTTTAGGGCACCCCGATCACGGACAGACCTAAGAAATTTCCGCTGGTTTTGCCTCGACCATGTGCGTGTTTACAATCAAAGTTGGGACTATTTTGCTGGGTTGGACCCAAAGGAGATAGAGGACGTTTTGAAGCGAGATACTGTTTGGGATAGGCCGACATGGCCACTAGGAATAGGTCCCGGTCTCGCGGGGTTTGGGGATCCATTTGATCTACTTGGAGAGGGTCACGAGGCAAGGGTACGTCCCCATACTCCTCGTGATGCAGCACTGGCTGTCTTGGGCCTGGATTATTCGGCTTCGGCAGAGGACATCAAAATCCGCTATAAGTCTTTAGCAAAAAAACACCATCCAGATGCTAATAATGGTAGTAAAAATTCAGAGAAGAAGTTTATTGCTCTGAAAGAAGCTTACAATCTTTTGACCCGAAATCCGGAAAACTGAGTTAAATTTTCTCATTAACGATAGGATATTAGTTGTATGGCCAACACTAAAAATTTTGACGTGTCAAAATCTGTACATTCGCGCCGGCCTGATATTGAGGTATCCGCACGTGAGGTGTTCGGTATTGATAGTGACTTAAAAGTTCCAGGATTTTCCGAGGCAAACGAGTATGTACCTGTGCGGGATGAGACTTACAGGTTTGATAAGGAGACTACCTTGGCAATTCTTGCGGGTTTTGCATTTAACCGGCGGGTCTTAATTCAGGGGTACCATGGAACAGGGAAATCAACCCACATAGAACAAGTCGCAGCTCGCTTAAATTGGCCTTGTGTTCGCATCAATTTAGATAGTCATATCAGCCGCATAGATTTGATAGGTAAAGATGCGATAGTGGTACGGGATGGGAAACAGGTGACTGAATTCCGAGAGGGTATGCTTCCTTGGGCATTACAATCCTCCACGGCTCTAGTTTTCGATGAATACGATGCCGGGAGACCTGATGTAATGTTTGTAATCCAACGTGTCTTGGAGGTGGACGGTAGAATGACATTACTGGATCAAAATCGTATTATTCATCCTGACCCTTCATTCCGTCTATTTGCCACTTCGAATACGATTGGTCTTGGGGACACCACAGGTCTTTACCATGGGACCCAGCAAATAAACCAAGGGCAAATGGATAGATGGAATATTGTCGCGACATTAAATTATCTGCCACATTCCCAGGAAGTAGAGATTGTTAAAGCCAAGATTGATTCCTATAACACAGCGGAGGGTGAGAAAATCGTTTCGGCTATGGTAGATGTTGCCAGTCTTACACGCTCTGGGTTTATGAATGGTGACATTTCGACAGTTATGTCCCCGAGAACGGTGATTACTTGGGCGGAAAATTCCCAGATATTTGGAGACGTAGCTTTTGGTTTTCGGGCTACCTTCCTTAACAAGTGTGATGAAATGGAAAGAGCGTTGATCGCTGAATATTATCAGCGGTGCATGGGTGAGGAGTTGCCAGAGTCAGCAGTTTCTGCTGCCCTAGCTTAGGTAGCTTCTGTGTCTGACAAGAGAGAAGAGAGGGCGGAGAATTTTAAGCGGGCAGTTGCCGGCGCTGTGCGAGCCATCGCTGGTGTGGAAGAATTAAATGTCGGTTTCAGTGCGAGTCCGGGGGGAAGTACTAATGAGAATGCGCAGTTGCCCATGCCGCCAAGAGAGCCAGCCGCGGAAGACTTAACCCAAGTTCGGGGGGCAGGTGATTCGCTTGCTTTGCGGCTTAAATATCACGATGAAAAGCTACACTCAGCAAGAAGACCTCCGGGTCAAACAGCGCGCGCTTTATACGATGCTATTGAGCAAGTGCGATGTGAATCTTTGGGCTCTCGCCGACTAAAGGGTGTCGCAAAGAATCTAGAAGCTATGATTGATGCACAATATCGTAAGAAAGGCTTTGATCAGGTTAGTGAGCGGGATCAGGCTCCGGTCGTTGAGGCAGTGCGAATGTTAGTGCGGGAAAAGCTTACTGGACAACGGCCACCTCCAGCGGCTGATAGCTTAGTGGCACTTTGGCGACCATGGGTGGAGTCAAAAGTGGGGTCTGATTTTGGGGATTTGGCTGATGCTGTAGAAACTCAGACGGACTTTTCTAAGCTCTCGAGGCGATTAATTTCCCATCTAGAGTTTGCTGAGGAAGATGAGAATGAGGCAGATATAGAGTCTGGTGCTGAGGATGAGTCAGACGAACAAGATACTTTGGAAAGTGAAGGCGAGGATGAAGGTTCTGACACTGAGGGATTGGAGAGTATGGAGAGTGATTCTTCAGAGACGTCTGATTCGGATGGTATTGAGAGTGATGACCTGGATACAGATATGTCGGAGGATGGTGATCTCGTAGATGGTGATGACGCTGATAACTCTGAAGACCCTTGGTCACCTTCCCATGATTTGGGACAGGGCGGGCCTAGGTATCATACCTATGCAGAGGAATATGATGAAATTGTGTCTGCCGCCGAACTATGCGCTGACGAAGAATTGTCCCGATTACGGACTCATTTAGATCAGCAACTCACAAGCTTGCAAGGTGTCATTACTCGTCTCGCCAACCGCCTGCAACGGCGCCTTTTGGCAAAGCAGACGCGGTCTTGGTTATTTGACTTGGACGAGGGATTGTTGGATACAGCGAGACTGGCAAGGGTGGTTGCTAACCCAACCTATCCACTTTCATATAAGTTTGAGAAAGAGACCTCCTTTCGAGATACTGTTGTCACATTATTATTAGATAATTCAGGTTCGATGCGCGGGAGACCCATTACTGTCGCTGCGATGAGCGCGGATATCTTGGCACGGACCCTGGAACGATGTGGTGTTAAAGTTGAGATATTAGGTTTCACCACTAGGGCGTGGAAGGGGGGGCGTGCCAGGGAGCAGTGGTTGGCGGACGGAAAGCCTTCGGGTCCGGGGCGGCTGAATGAACTTCGCCATATTATATACAAACCCGCAGATAGTCCCTATCGCAGGGCGCGAAAGAATCTCGGTCTTATGCTCAGAGAGGGTCTACTAAAAGAAAACATTGATGGGGAAGCCCTCCTATGGGCGCATGAGCGTCTGCTTGGGCGACCTGAGCAGCGCCGCATATTAATGGTGATTTCCGACGGTGCGCCCGTGGATGATTCAACATTGTCTGTGAATTCGGGTAATTATCTAGATCACCACTTGAGAAAAGTAATCGAATGGATTGAAAGATCGTCTCCAGTTGAGCTTTTGGCTATTGGTATCGGCCATGACGTCACCCGCTATTATAAGCGCGCTGTAACCATTGTAGACGCAGAGCAGCTTGGGGGAACTATGACGGATAAGTTGGCAGAGCTTTTTGATGATGAAGAGCTTCTTCCTAGACGGAAGAGAAACGATCGAAGAAATGTGGCTGCCTAACGCTCTCCCTGCGCTAAAAAAAAATCGGCCAACCGCATTTATCGTGGCTTGGACTCTTTCGAGTTTTTTTACATCGGGCGATATTTCCAGTTGGAGTGAGCCATTGTCCGTGGAGGTGGTGCCATTAAATGTGGATGTTGGGGCCCGGATCGTTGGGCCCGCTGGGGCCTTGGTATACCGCGGTGGTGTGGAACTTACCTCAGAAGACCCCCGTTTTGGCGGTTGGTCTGGGCTGCTTGCGGGTGAGAAAGGGAGGCGAATGTTGGCTATTTCTGACAACGGTTGGTGGTTGCAGGGGAAATTAATTTACAACGAACGGGGTGATTTGGCTGGTGTCCAGGAGGTATCCATTTTGCCAATGCGATCATTGGAGCCAAGTGTCAATTTCACATTAGATGCTGAAGCCTTAATTCAGACTGGCGATGGCGGCCTTATCGTAGCTTATGAGAGGCAACACCGGATTTGGTCATATAGAGATGTGTGGAGTAATCCAACACCCATAAGCATGGGGGGAATGCTCTCTAAATTACCCTTAAACTCAGGAATTGAAGCTCTTGTTTTGATCGCGCCGGGAGAGCTATTGGCTATCACGGAGACGGGAACAGTGGAAAGTAATTTTGCAGCATTTCATAAAACGGAAGGTGGAATTTCTCGGGTTGAATATCCCTACCATAGTTATTTTCGCCCAAGTGATGCTGTGCGGATAGCGTCAAACAGTTTGCTGGTATTAGAGCGTGGCTATAATAAGCAAGCAGGAGTAGGCGCGCGTCTAGTGTTAGTCCAGGCGCGGGCACCTATTGGAAACTTTGAGATAACTGGAGATGTGGTGGTGGAGCTTGGCTCGCCCATACCGTTGGATAATTTTGAAGGTTTGGCAATCGTCTCACGTCCATCTTCGCCCGCCCAGATATATCTACTGTCAGATGATAATTATAGCAGTTCCCAACGAACTTTGTTGATGATGTTTGACTTGGAAATGTGGCGTTGAATCAGTTCTCTCAAACAGGCTAACTTGCTGCCGTCTTCATGATTTGCCGTTTTACCCTTCGTGCTTTCAGTGAAAGAAGATTATCCGAAGCTTTAGCAAGAAACGGGTCTAGGCCACCCCTATGTTCCACAGACCGAATGGCATAAGCGGTCGCTCGGAACTTAAAGGTCTTTTTCAGTGCGTCGCTGTAAAGTGATACGGATTGAAGGTTTGGTAGGAAGCGACGCCTAGTCCTATTGTTAGCGTGGCTTACATTGTTGCCACTCTGTACACCTTTTCCGGTCAGTTCACATTGCCGTGTCATTGTTGGGTTTCCAGCTGGTTAATCTATTAAAATCTGTTTAATTTAGGGTCCGGGCCAGAGTTCTAGGTGACTACCTGCGTTAGGTCAAGTTCTTCTTGATGAACGCATCTAAAATAAGCCTGGATCCCGCTCTGGCTGTAATCTTGCGGGTAGCCACGCGTTCTTCTAGGTCTCGGAAGATATCGGCTAACTCGGGGTGTGTTCGGATGTTCTGGCTTATAGTAGCCATGATGTCCGACCATAGCCACGAAACCGCTTGTTCATTTCGACGTTGGTTAATGGTGTCGTCCTCTAAAATAGTTCTGTGATATTTTTTTATCAGCTCACAGATCTGATCTATATTAGTGTGTAACAGGGCGGAACATGTTGCCACAGGGGTAACCCAGTTTGGGTAAAGAGGTCTAGATAGTGCCAGGGCATTTTTATAGTCAGATTGAGCTTGGTGAGCAGATTCTAATAGTGGGCCATCAGCCTTAGTTACTATCAAGAGGTCAGCCATTTCGACCACGCCTCTCTTGATCCCTTGTAGGTCATCCCCACCAGCTGGTTGGACGAGAAGAATAAACATATCCACCATGTCTCTTACAGTAACCTCCGATTGTCCTACGCCAACCGTTTCTACAATTACCACGTCGAACCCAGATGCCTCGCAGAGAAGGATTGCTTCTCTTGTGTTGGGCGAAACTCCGCCAAGCATCCCCCTGCTAGGTGTGCTTCTTATGAAGGATTTAGGGTTCGTTGATAATTTTGGCATTCGAGTTTTGTCCCCAAGAATGGAGCCGCCACTTTTACTGCTGGAAGGGTCGATGGTCAGCACCGCGACACTATGCCCTTTCTCAATAAGAGCAGTGCCAGTGGTTTCAATAAAGGTAGACTTGCCGACGCCAGGTGTTCCTGTGATCCCTAATCGAATAGAATTTCCCGTAGCAGGAAATACCGATGTTATTAGTTGGTCTGCTAATTTCTGATGATCTTCTCTGGACGACTCCACCAGAGTTATTGCTTGTGCCAGCAATCTTCGGTCACTCTTCAGCACCCCAGCTTTGAGGGCACTTATATTTTTATTCATGTCATCGATCATGAATTGCGACCTTCGCTGGGTGTATAATCACGCTTTTGGATATTTTACTCTTGGTTGTTTAACTTAGGGGCCATTAATTCAAGAATTTCTACTGCTGCTTTGGGTATATTTGTTGCTGTCCCATAGATCGCGGCCACGCCAGTTGATTTCAGGAAGTCGTGATCCTGAATTGGTATTACTCCACCGCAAATTACTAGTACATTTTTGGCATTTAACTCGTGAAGGGCTGAGGTGAGGGCTGGTACTAGGGTATTGTGCCCACCTGCTTGGCTTGAAACACCTACGATGTGAACATCGGCCTCAATCGCCTGCACGGCGGCCTCTTCAGGAGTCTGAAATAAGGGGGCTATATCTACATCGAAGCCGATATCTGCAAAAGCTGTCGCGATTACTCTTGCGCCCCTGTCATGTCCGTCCTGGCCCAATTTCACAACAAGCATCCGAGGTCTCCGTCCTTCTCTGTTGGCAAACTCTGTGACCTTTTCTTGGACGGTTCGGAACTCAGCATCTTTCTCGTACGCGGCTTTGTATACCCCAGTCACACTATTAATCCTTGCTTCATGCCTAGTAAAACTCTTCTCTAACGCGGACGAAACCTCGCCTACTGTCGCCCGTTCTCTCATGGCAGTTATAGTCAATTCTAGGAGATTCTCATCTCCATTAGTTGCTGCATCGGTTAAGCGACTGAGTGCGTCATGGCATTTTTCTGAGTTTCTCTTCGACTTAACTCTGTTAAGGCGCTCTAACTGTGCGGCCAGAACCTCGCCATTATCGACTTCCAGAATATCTAAGGGGGTGGGTGAATCAGGTTGGTATTTGTTTACACCTACCACAACTTGTTCGCCTCGCTCGATGCGTGTTTGTCGTAATGTTGCCGCTTCTTCGATTTTTTTCTTGGGAATGCCAGCCGCCACTGCTGCCGTCATTCCTCCCGCGTCCTCAATTTCTTTAATCAGTTGCCTCGCATGTTTGATCATACTAGCGGTTAGGGATTCTATAAAATAGCTTCCGCCTAGTGGATCGATCACATCGGTCAGTCCTGCTTCCTCTTGCAAGATGAGTTGGGTATTTCTAGCTACTCGAGCAGAAAATGGTGTCGGTAAGGCGACAGCCTCATCAAATGAGTTTGTGTGCAGTGACTGCGTGCCTCCTAAGGCGCCGGCCATTGCCTCCACCGTAGTTCGGACGATATTGTTGTACGCATCCTGCTCGGTCAGGCTAACGCCAGATGTCTGGCAATGTGTTCTTAAAGCATAGCTAAGCGGATTTTTAGGGGAGAACTCTTTCATTAATTCTGCCCAAAGGACTCGTGCGGCGCGTAGTTTAGCAATTTCCATAAAAAAATTCATGCCCAAACAAAAAAAGAATGATAATCGTGGGGCAAACTCATCTATTTCAAGACCTCGGCCTAGGGCGGCGCGAACGTATTCGAGGCCATCTGCTAGAGTGAAGGCAAGTTCTTGAATTACAGTAGCTCCGGCCTCCTGCATATGATAGCCCGAAATGGAGATAGAGTTAAACCGTGGCATTTTTTGTGAGGAGTATTGAATTATATCTGCGACGATTCTCATGCTCGGGTCTGGTGGATAGATATAGGTGTTTCGAACCATAAATTCTTTGAGAATATCATTTTGTATAGTCCCTGTGAGTGCCGCTTGGTCAACTCCTTGTTCCTCGGCAGATACTATATAAGCCGCAAGGACCGGGAGGACGGCGCCATTCATGGTCATGGAGACGCTCATCTGAGATAAGGGAATATCGGCAAACAAGATCTTCATGTCTTCCACTGTATCTATAGCCACGCCAGCTTTTCCGACATCACCAACGACCCGGGGGTGGTCAGAGTCGTAGCCTCTGTGTGTTGCCAGATCAAATGCAACAGAAAGAGCTCTTTGACCAGCCTTTAGATTTTCACGATAAAACTTATTTGATTCTTCCGCGGTGGAAAAGCCGGCGTATTGACGCACAGTCCAGGGCCGCCCAGCATACATAGTAGCGCGTGGGCCTCTGAGGAACGGTGGCAGACCAGGTAGAGTGTTTAGGTGTTGAATCTTTTCTAAATCCTGGGCTGTGTACAGTGGCTTAAGCGAAATTCCCTCCGGTGTATGGCGGATCAGGTCCTCGTGAGAGCGACCTTTCAGATCTTTTTTCACCTGGGCTTCCCAGCTTTCCAGGTCGGATTTGTAGTTACTAGTCATTCTGGCGTTGCATTCTCAAAGGTTCATCGCGATATTTAGAACGGAGTTTTTGCATTGTAGCTCTTTTGAGTAAAGCAGCATAGTATGGGAAACACATAGTCCAGGAGAAGAAGTGTTGGATATACACCCCCAATTACAGTCCCTATTAGAACAATTAGGGTCGGCAGGCTACCCCGATCAAACGCAAGTTAGTCCAACTGAAGCCAGGAAAATAACCGATGATCGGGCTAGGAGATTCTATGGGCCTAGTGACGATGTAGGTTCGATAGCGGATATAATGATACCCTCATCTCCCCAAGATTTGTCAGCAAGGGTATACACTCCGAGCGGCAAGGGGCCGTTTCCCATTCTGGTATATTTCCATGGGGGTGGATGGGTTTTGGGGAGTCTGGATAGTGCGGATAGGGGCGCCCGAGGTGTCACGTGTTCGGCAGGTTGCATAACTGTTTCGGTAGATTATAGGCTTGCCCCTGAAAATCCATTTCCTGCTGCGGCTAATGATTGTGTGTCTGCTTTGAACTGGATTGTTAGAAATGCGGCTGATTTTGATGGTGATCCAAGTCGGGTTGCTGTAGGAGGTGACAGCGCCGGGGGTAATTTGGCAGCGGCGGTTGCGATAGAGGCCCGTGAGGCCGGACCGGACTTATTATTTCAGCTGTTAATTTATCCAGTAGTGGATTCCGATTTGACCAGAGAATCCTATAAAAAATTTGCTAATGCTCCTATGTTGCCTGGTCACAGGATGAAGTATTTTTGGGATCAATACGTTCCTAATGTAGGGGACAGAAGTGACTGGCGTTGTTCGCCACTTCGGGCCAGTGATCATTCAGGCTTGCCGCCGGCGCTGATAATAGCGGCAGGCCTTGACCCACTGTTGGACGAGGGTAAGGAATATGCAAAAAAACTTTTGAAAGCGGGTGTCGAGGTGAATTATGAGGTTTTCCCTCGGATGACTCATGCTTTCTTTCAGGCTCCGGGATTGTTAGACGACGCGCGTGTGGCTTCTAATAAGGCGGGCTTCCATTTACGAAAGGCATTTAATTGATCTGTCGAAAAAGATTTGGTTGAGATCAATCCGTCGAGCCGTGCGCCTTTGTAAGGGAGTGATAGAGGGACCTTCATCCTTACCTAAGACGTGTGTAAGCCATTAATTATGGCCGCTCCTGTGAGCTTTTCTATTTTTTACCAAATAAACAGGGGGACTGCATAGGTGGGGATAATGCCTGCCTCCCCACAATGGGTCCGGAATGCCTTAGGTATTGGCATATCCCCCTCTGAAATGCCAAACTTTGTGGCAGTGACGCCGCCTACTACCAGAGTAGTAGCTATACCAAATTCGTTTGCACCTTTGATGTCCGTCTCTAGTGTATCTCCAATGGCCACGATACTATGCTTGGGAAGATTGCCTAATCGTTCGAAAAGGATGGAATAGATATCCTGGTGAGGTTTTCCAAAATATAGGATCTGCCCCCCGAGATTCTTATAATGGTCGGCTAATGCTCCGGCGCATAGGAGCTGCTCCCCAGTTTGCCGCACTACCACTTGGTCAGGATTTGTGCAGATCATGAGGAGTTTTTGTTCCAGAGCTTGATCAAAAAGTTTGTTATACATTTCAGGATGGTCAGTGCTTTCCCATGGTCCCGTAACAAGCAAAAAGTTGCTGGTTTTCAGGTTTGATGACTCGGTATAGTCCAGGCCCTCCAGCAATCCACGATCACGGTCTGGTCCAATATAGAAATACGTGTTTCCAAGCTTCGCGATATGTGGGTCGCTGCGCGCCGATAGGGCGAGACGGGTTGCTTCTCCTGACGAAAGAACATCGTCGTATAGCGTTGGGGGTATCCCAATCGAGTTCAATTTTTCGCCTACTAGATGGGCTTGCCGCGGGGCGTTGGAAAGCAGGATAATTTTCTTTCCGCAGTTTCGCAGGTTTTCTAAACAGTAAGCAGCCCCCGGGTAGGGGTCCAAGCCATCCATTAATACACCCCAGATATCAAGGATGAAAACTTCGTACGCTTTGGCAAGAGAGGCAATTCCCTCTATAAATTTTGTATTCATTGATAGTCCTGACGCAGGTATTGCAATTGTGAAAGCGAACCATTTGGCCATGGCCTTATATTGATTGTTTCCTTTTAATACTTAGAGACGTCAACGCCAATGGCAGATGTAATGTTTGGGAACCCATCCCTTTTTATGTATGCAGAGAGTGTCGATTTTATCTCTTCTATTAGTTCAGGGCCTTTGTAAATAAGGGCCGTGTATAACTGAATGATGCTAGCTCCAGCGCGTATTTTTTTATAGGCATCCTGTCCGGAAGCCACACCACCTATTCCGATGAGTGCTATATCCCCGTTCACCCGCTTATACATATCTGCCAATATTTGGGTTGATCGTTCAAACAGCGGTTGTCCGCTCAATCCACCGCTTTCCGCACGATTTTTGCCTATTAGGGAAGCGGGACGATCTAGGGTTGTATTAGATATCAATAATCCATCTACCTTGCACTTTATCGCGACGGCTGCAATATCTGCGCGAGATTGCCGATCTAGATCAGGGGCCAGCTTAATTAATAGGGGCACATTTTGGCCGGCATTACTTGTTAGGCCTGCTCTTTTATCCTGCAGCGTAGAAATTAATGTATGAAGGTTTTCTTTACTTTGCCATGCGCGTAATCCAGGTGTGTTTGGCGATGATATGTTCACAACCAGGTAATCGACTAATGGGGCAAGCTTTGTTAAGCAGGTGCGATAATCATCAAGTGGATTTTCGCTATTTCTGTTGGGACCTATATTAGCTCCAATTATCCCTTTGTAGGGACGGATTCGGGAAAGTCTTCGGGCAGCTATTTCGAGTCCTTCGTTATTGAATCCTAACCGGTTTATTACTGCGCCATCTTCGGGCAGACGAAACAAACGCGGTCGCGTGTTTCCTTTTTGGGCCTTCGGTGTAATAGTCCCAACTTCAACTGATCCAAAACCTTGTTTAAGGAGGGTGTTTACTCCCCTGGCGTTTTTATCAAAACCAGCAGCAAGACCCACTGGATTAGCGAAATGGAGACCAAAGCATGTTTGGGAAAGAGCGGCTGCGCTTGGCGATGGATTATTTGGACCCAGGCCAAATTCGAGAGCTTTAATAGCCAGAGCATGGGCGATCTCTGGAGGCAATCGTGATAGTATTGATCGGGCGAGATTTAGCTTTGTCATTGTTATCGATTATTTGTCCCACCTGAGTGAGCTATATTTTGTTTCAGCGACGGACTGGCTATTATGATCCACTTGGGTGGTAATTTCAAAAATTGATCGGAGTAAAATGAGCACTACTGGTAATCGGATAGGCTTGATTGTTGGTTTGTTTCTCGTCGGAGTGCTCTTGTATAGTGCTTACTGGTACCAATTAGCGCGTTCAGCAGCAAAATTCGTGCACGAATATACAGAGGCTTTGCGTAGCGAGAGAATTGAAGCAAATTTTAGTCAAATTAATATCTCTGGTTATCCTTATCGTCTGGAAGTTAGTTTGGATGACATTAAAGCTCATTTTGCTACCGATCTAAATCATGTGGCTCTGGTTATACCAAACGTAAAGTTGACGGCACACCCTTGGGGTCTTGACCACTGGGTTGGGGTTGCTCGTGCTCCGTTCCAGACCATGATTAGGCGGGGGGAGGCAGGATTGGGAATGGAAGTAGGTGACAGTAGGGCTAGCCTAGTCGTTGGTGAGCAGAAGCGGACCACGCGTTTTTCTTTGGAAATGAATGATGTAGTGTTCCGGCCTGTCTTGGGCCAGGCCTTCGCTGCATTGGATCAACTCCAGGTGCACTTCCGCAGTCCACCACTAGGACATCTATCGCGTGATATTGGTGTTTTGGCAGATGACGTGAGTATCAGAAATATTGGCACCACTCAGCAATCTTTTGACATAGACGGCGTAGTAATGGAGGCAAAATTGTCAGGCCCAACGTTTGTCGGGTGGGATGTCGCTTCGCTGGACAGGTGGCGCGCTAGCGGCGGCATAGTTGAAATTCATAATTTACAACTATCGGCGGGTAACTTAGGAGTGGCGTTCTCTGGCACGATTTCCCTGGATGCCTTGTTTCGCCCAATCGGTGCAGGCACAGTTGTAATTGATGGTTATAGAGAGGTTCTGGAAACTTTTTATAGCAGTGGATTAATTAATAATGTGGCTAAGGCAGCCGCCACTCTTACTCTAGACTTACTTTCGACTGCGTCAGACGAAACTGGTCAGAGGTCTGTGGAGGCACCCATTTCCCTACAGGAGGGTGTTTTAAGTGTAGGGCCCGTGCCTTTGATAGAAGTTAGGCCACTTATAATCCCTTAGGTAAACTACGCTTGTTCTGCATCTATAACTCGTCTTCGAAGGTCGCGGGTTCTCGTAAATTTCGTTTCAAGACTATTGGCGTCTCCTCGCCGAATTGCGCGCTGCAGAGCGGACAGGTCCTCTGAGAAACGTCCAAGCATTTCCAGTACGGCTTCTCTGTTTTCCATGAAAACGTCGCGCCACATTTCTGGGTCAGATGCCGCTATTCGGGTGAAATCTCTAAATCCGCCGGCTGCATACTTCACAGCTTCCATCTTAGTGTCATCTTCAAGATCTGCCACTGTGCCAACGATATTAAATGCTATTAAGTGGGGGATGTGTGAGGTTATGGCTAGCACCTTGTCGTGATGAGCTGCGCTCATTATATCGACCTTGCTGCCCATGCGTTGCCAGAGGTTTGTTACCTTGTCTATGGCACTTTGATTTGTGTCATTGGTTGGCGTTATCACGCACCACCTTCCCTCGAACAGAGATGCGAAACCCGCTTCGGGGCCAGAATTTTCTGTCCCAGCTATAGGATGGCCCGGCACAAAATTAGCACTGTTTGGCAAATGTGGTACTACAGCTCGAATCACAGCTTCTTTCACAGAACCAGTGTCTGTAACAATAGCGCCTGGTTTAATATGCGGTCCCAGTTTTTTTGCCACATCTTCTGATGCGCCAACTGGCACGCTGATGATAATGAGATCTGCGTCATCCACCGCTTCCTTAATACTTTTCGCCACATTGTCTACAATTCCAAGATGGCTAAGGCGTTCCCTTGTATCGGATCGGCGGGAGTAGGCTGCGACGGACTTGGCCAGCTGCTCCTGACGAATTGCTCGTCCTAAGGAGCTTCCTATTAGTCCTGCTCCAATCAGCGCGACACGATCAAAAAGAATTTTCTCGGTAGTCATGAGATCTCCAATGTCCTGCCGATGTCCAGCTGTTCCGGGTAACAGCCTATAGTTGCAAACCGAGTTACGACGTGCTGCAATGATGGGGGCAGGAGGGTTTTAACCTGATCTGGATGTTCAATAAATTTTTGCGTCGACACCAGAAGTGCGGTGGTTTTTCCTATGCCAGGTTGCCTGCCATTAAACGCTAGCTGGCCAAGTATCTTGTATGTTTCTGTTTGTTCTAAAAAGTCTACATTAGGTTCCCCCGTAACGTATTCCAGGACCACAAGCGAGGTGTCCCTTCCACTAGATTCAGGTCTTACTTCAGCAATGGAGAAGGCTTTTGAGGAGGGAGATGCATTTGAACGCAGAAAGGGTAGTAGTCCTATAATTTTAAGATTTTTGTGTTTCCCAAATGCCAATTCGTGCCACCAAGTACTTTCAGTGGATCGGTTTGGCACTGGTACTACTGCGACCATCGATTCACCAGATTGAACACTTTCTATCGTATTTTCAGGTGTGGCGAAAATATGGGTGGGTGCGTTGCTAAATTGGTCTCGTACCAGGCCTCTTGATTCGATCGGATCATCCCCCTCACAAAGGGCTACCGAGAAAGGTGTTTGCACCCGGACTGTACCACAAAGTAGTTCCCTCCATATTTTGATAAGTGAGTCGGCAGGGAAAGGCCCACGATGCTGATTTACGAGCCGCCGCATCATGGAAGCTTCGCGCGCTGGTCTAAGAGAGAATCGGTAATCTCCGGCCGCTGCTTTCACTTTACCTACTTCTCCAACCAATTTTACCCGGCTCATCAATAAGTTATGAATTTTGTCATCGATGGCATCGATTTCCAACCGTAGTGTTTTGAGCGAGCGCTGTTTCACATTTCTGTCCAGTCTAAGGAAAGGCAACAAATATTACTAACGTTGGAAAACATTAAAATCAAAGAAAACGTTGACAAACACTGCTTTTGATCCCTACCACTTTATCATTCGATGCCTCAATACATTAGATTTGACTGGGTCGATTAATAGCATAATGGCGAACAAAGTGGAAAATACTGCAGGGTTGCTCGATCATCAGCCAAGAATTTTTATTGAGGTAGAACGGCCTTTAGCGTTGGAATCCGGTCTGTCTATTGCCCCGGTGCCCGTGTCATACCAGACGTATGGGAGACTCAATCATGATAAGTCAAACGCCATCCTGGTATGCCATGCATTGACTGGTGATCAGTATGTGGCCGGCAAACATCCTGTTACAGGTAGATTAGGCTGGTGGGACCATCTGGTGGGACAAGGATTACCCCTGGACACTGACAATTATTTTGTAATTTGTGTCAATGTATTAGGTGGGTGCATGGGCAGCTATGGGCCGGCAACGATAGATCCGAATACGGGTGATCAATATGGGTTAACGTTCCCTGTTGTAACAATCGGTGATATGGTTGAGGCTCAAGCCAGAGTCATAGACGCCTTAGGCATCGAAAAGCTTTTTTGTGTGGTAGGTGGATCTATGGGTGGTATGCAGGTTCTGGAGTGGGCATCACGTTTTCCTGATAGGGTGTTTTCTGCCATTCCTATTGCTGCGGCAGGCCGTCACACGGCCCAAAATATTGCTTTCCATGAGGGAGGTCGACAGGCGATTATGAGCGACCCTGATTGGTGCGACGGCAGTTATGCGAAATTGGACAAAAGACCACGACAGGGATTAGCTGTAGCTAGGATGACTGCTCATATAACATATTTATCCGAGGCGGCTTTTCATCGCAAGTTTGGCCGAATGCTCCAAGACTCGAGCCAAATCACATACGGGTTTGATGCGGAGTTTCAAGTGGAGAGTTACTTGAGACACCAGGGTAGCACATTCGTAGACCGGTTTGATGCCAATTCTTACCTATATATAACTCGGGCCATGGACTACTTTGATCTTGCTGCGGCGAATAATGGCTCGCTGGCAAAGGCATTTGAGAACACTGAAGTCCGTTTTTGCGTAATTGCGTTTACTAGTGACTGGCTCTTCCCTGTTTCTGAGAGTCAGGAGGTTGTGAAGGCGCTTAATGCTAATGCTGCGAACGTTAGTTTTTGCGAGATTGAAACTGACAAGGGTCACGACAGTTTTTTACTTAACGAGCCAGAATTTTTTGATGTCCTTAATGGTTTCTTGCGTGGGGCATCTAAGCATCGTGGGTTACCCAGCATCTAATGGAAAATAAAATGACGGAAGACGCCTCAACGCCGACAGTGCCGGTTCCCAGCAGCATTCGGGTTGATCTTCAATTAATAGCAAGCTTGATTAAGCCAGGGTCGCGGGTGTTGGATGTTGGGTGTGGAGACGGGTCATTGCTGAGATATCTGGCGGATCGCAGAGATGTTGATTGCAGAGGGCTCGAGATAAGTCGAGGGGGGGTTCAGTCATGTCTTCGTCAAGGGTTGTCTGTTGTCCAAGGCGATGCTGAGGCGGATTTAGGCAATTATCCGTCGGGCGCTTTTGATTATGTTGTGCTCAGTGAAACAATACAGGCGACGCATAACCCGCTAGTGGTATTGCGAGAACTTGTTAGGATTGGGCATTATGCATTGGTGTCCTTTCCCAACTTTGGCCACTGGAGGTGTCGGCTTCAGCTTTTATTTAAGGGGCGTATGCCGGTGACTGGAAGTTTACCGTTACCATGGCACGCAACACCAAATATCCATTTCAGCACCATCACAGACTTTGTAAGCACTTGTAATGCAGAGGAAATTTCAGTAGTCCGACGCTATAGCCTGAATGAGCGGGGTCAACCTTTCCGATTCTGGGGTGGGCAGCCCTTTGATAATCTTTTGGGCGCACAGGGGTTATTTATGTTGTCAGCATCTGCGGAGAGGGTTGGAGAACTTATCGACCCACGGTAGAGGGGTGTGCTCTCCATCCAGTGTCTCTTGTATCGGTGCCAATGGCAGTATTTGTTGGTGCGTACACTCGTTTTTCAGCCTCCACAATTATTACTCCAGAAAACAAACGGAGGTATTTAGGGATAATTGTTTCCCAAGCCCTGGCGAGGCGTTGTAAAAACTTCCCTGTACTTGGCGGCATATACAAAGCTGAAGTCACTTGTTCGGGCAAGAACACGGATTCTTGTAGTAATTTGGTGAGTTGTCTTAGGCTGTAGGGTTGCCCGTGGCCAAATGGAGTATGCTCTAGCCTGGCCCACAGCCCCCTCCGATTGGGTACGATGACCAGTAGTTTTCCTCCGCCATCGAGGACGCGCCAGATGTCCCTAAGCATGGGGTGGGGGGGATTGGCAAATTCGAGAGCGTGGAGAAGAATGACTCGGTCTAACGAATTGTCTGCAAAGGGAAGTTTGTTTTCATCCGACAACAAGGCAGAATTGGTTTCTTTGGATGGCAGGTGGATAATGCCCTGCTGGCACGGCATTAGGTGGAAGAGGTGTTGAGGATTAGGCCCAAAGATCGAAGCCAACGGGGCCCCAAAACCAATTGTCAGTGTGGACTGTCCATCCGTGTTGGGCCAAAGTTGCTCGATTTTGTTGCATAACGAATCTTGTGTAAGGCGACCTAGAGCCGTGTTGTAAAAGGTTTTTAGATAGGATACGTCAAGCCACATTGTATGGGCATTTTAGACGGATTCCCCTGTAGTTTACATGACAAATTCTTGTTTCTAAATACCTGCTTGCGTTTAAGTGGCTTTTTGGTAACCATCAGTGTGCCAAAACCTGAATGATTTACGGAAGGACTTCCAAGTGTCTAAGGAACTTGATCCTCAGGCGGCTGCCCTAATTGAAAAAGCATTAGAGGCAGGGAACCCTGAGATGCATGAACTGGAGCCCCCTGAGGCGCGGAGGTTTTTTGCTGAGACATCTAAGGCTGTCGCCGTCAAAAAGGTAGATGTAGAGTGGGTGTCCGAACATGATATCCCCGGGCCTAATGGAGAAATCGTGGTTCGGACCTATTGGCCGTCTGATGATACGGGACCGTTCCCAGTGCTGGTTTATTTCCATGGGGGGGGCTGGGTCATAGGGGGTCTAGAGACACATGATCCCGTGTGTCGTTGGCTGAGTGTCCGGGCCCAATGTGTGGTGGTCTCAGTTGATTATCGTATGGGTCCCGAAGACAAATTTCCTGCTGCTGTGGAGGATTGCGTGGCGGCGACGGAGTGGGTTGCTACCCCAGGGAACCTCAATAATATTGATCTAGCACGAATCGCGGTGGGCGGTGATAGTGCTGGCGGTAATTTAGCGGCGGTTGTAGCTCAGAAATGTGTTAATAATCCCCAGATTCAGCTTTGTTATCAGTTGCTGATATACCCGGCCACAGATCTCACTCGGTCGGAGGCGTCACAAACCGAGCTCTCCGAGGGTTACCGGCTTACGGGCGTCCTGATGGAGTGGTTTATAGATCATTACTTGAATAACGATGAAGAACGAACAAATCCAGACGCTTCCCCACTGTTTGCAAAAGAAGTCTTTGGTTTGCCGCCGGCGTTAATAATCACGGCCGGATTTGATCCGTTGCGGGACGAAGGACTGCGGTATAGCGAAAAACTAACGGCGGCGAATGTTGAGGTAAAATACCTTTGCTATGAGGGAATGATACATGGTTTTGTGAGTATGGGTGGGTGGATTGATAAAGGAAAAGAGGCGTTAGACCTTTCAGGAGACTGTTTGGCCGATGCATTCTCCAAGGTTGAAGTGTAGGATAAAAACAAACGTTGAGGTTTAGGGTATTTGGCCTACTCGACTTTCAGGTATTGTTCATCCACTTCTACCTGATAGCCGTTAGCTAAACGATTTGTTTGGTTGAACATTCCGACTACCGCCATTAATTCACCCAGCATTTCATTATCCATTCCAAGTTTTCGGGCGGCTGCTGTATGCGAACGGATACAGTAGTCACAATTGTTTGTTGCGCTTACTGCAACAGCAATCATCTCCTTAGTCAATGGATCAAGTCGACCGGGGGCCATAACAGTTTTGATGCCCAGCCAAATGCGTTTAAGGGTGGGGGGATGGGATGCTAGTGTTTTCCATATATTTGGCACATAACTGATCCCACGGGTCTTCTTAATGTCTTCATAGACGGACTGGACCTCAGTTGTTGCAGTTCCGTCCTCAATCATTCTAACGCTTGCCATGTTAACCTCTAAGAATGGACGTTTGAGCAATTACTCCACGGTTTCTAGGTGTTTGTTAATGGTGGAGATTAGTTGGTCTATTTGATGTTGTTCGATTATCAACGGGGGTGATAGGGCTATTGTGTCGCCAGTAGTGCGGAGCAAGACGCCATCTTCATAGCACTTAAGAAAGGTCTCGAAAGCCCGAGCAGTTGGTGAGCCCTCGCGTGGTTCTAACTCAATGCCGGCTACCAATCCCATATTACGAATGTCGATAACGTTCCGACAGTCTTTTAGGCTATGTACACCCTCTTCCCAGTAGCCCTCTAGGTCAGCAGCTCTCTGAAATAATTCCTCTTCTTTATAAAGGTCTAGAGTGGCAAGAGCCGCTGCACATGCCACGGGATGTCCAGAGTATGTGTATCCATGAAACAGTTCTATCTCCTGTGCAGCATTTTGGATGACAGTGTCATAAATCTCGTGACTTGTTACGACTGCTCCCATTGGAATAGTTGCATTAGTCAAACCTTTAGCCAAGGTAACTATATCTGGTGTTACACCAAAGCGTTCACAGGCGAAGCTTGCCCCAAGCCGTCCGAAACCGGTAATAACTTCATCAAAGATCAACAGTATATTATTTTTGTGGCAGATATCCCTAAGGCGTTCGAGATAGCCTACTGGTGGTATGAGGACCCCAGTTGAACCTGCCATGGGCTCCACAATAACAGCAGCAATATTGTCGGCTCCGTGGAGAGCCACTAGCTCCTCCAGCTCAGCAGCTCGAACTGCTCCCCACTCCGGTTGGCCTCTGCTGAATGCATTGTGCTCAAGGGAGTGGGTATGGGGCAAGTGGTCAACATTTCCTAGAAGGTTGCCAAATTGTTTCTTGTTTGGTGCCATTCCGCCCACTGACAGACCTCCAAAGCCGACGCCGTGATATCCGCGGGAACGTCCGATAAGTATCTTTTTACTGCTCTGGCCAGTCGAGTGGTGATAGGCAAGAGCGATCTTTAAGGCCGTATCTGCCGCCTCCGAACCAGAATTTGTGAAAAAAACATGATCGAGTGTTTCAGGGAGCATACTAGCTAACCGGGCGGCTAGCGCAAAAGATAGAGGGTGCCCCATCTGGAAGCCAGGAGCGTAATCAAGAGTTGCGACCTGTTTTTGGACGGCCTCGATGATTGGTTGTCGAGAGTGCCCAGCATTTACACACCAGAGCCCAGCAGTGCCATCAAGTATCTGTTTTCCATCAGCATTGGTGTAATGCATGTCTTTTGCTTTGACGAGCAACCGCGGAGCGGCCTTAAATTGGCGATTACCAGTAAAAGGCATCCAATGCGGTTCTAGGTCATTTGGGTTTGTTCCCAATTGAACGTCCGCTGAAGAAATGGCACTGGGACTCATATCGTCTTCTCCTCGTGGTTGGTCGCTTTGTTAAATCGTAGTTTCAAGTGTGATAGTAACATTTGCGATATTATAGCCAAACAGGTTCTGCCATAGAAAGTGTGGCATAGGATGTGGCGAGCTTCAATTGAACTTATGCCATGTGGGGGTGAGATGTGAACAACATTTAAGAGACTTCAGTTATTTAATCGTTATAATACTACGCTAAGAGATTTCTTGGCTATCATGGGTAGGAGGGCCGGTACGCAAGTGGAAGATACGATTGTAGGATTAGTGGCCCGTGGGGAAGAAGCTGGCGCAGCACTAATAAGTTCAGATTGTAGGAGCCTGACCTATGGCCGGCTCTTAAAGCATATAGAGTTGAGCGTTGCCAGACTAAATGAACTTGGGTT
The DNA here is from genome assembly GCA_002728255.1 of Rhodospirillaceae bacterium. Classification (NCBI taxonomy): domain Bacteria; kingdom Pseudomonadati; phylum Pseudomonadota; class Alphaproteobacteria; order Rhodospirillales; family Rhodospirillaceae; species Rhodospirillaceae bacterium. The sequence goes on from PBWV01000043.1 coordinate 65,419, forward strand.
GGGACGGCATGATCGTGTGGCAGTTGTATTGCCTAATGGCCCCATCATGGCATCCGCTTTTGTGACTATTGGATCTGCGGCAACCATCGCTCCCCTAAATCCTGCATACCGATATGATGAATTTGAGTTCTATTTGAAGGATCTTGAGGCGAGGGCTGTCGTTTTGATGCAAGGAGAAGGCGGTGACGCCCGCCGCGCAGCACAAGATCTCTCGATTCCAACCCTGGATGTGTGTCCGGTTAACAATGGCCCTGGTTTGTTCGAACTAAACGGCGAGGGTATTTCGGGTGACGTAACTGAAGGGTTTTCTGAATCAGATGATATAGCACTGATATTGCATACTTCGGGGACCACCTCCAGGCCTAAAATAGTGCCACTGACTCAGACTAATTTATGCGTCTCTGCTAGGAATATTGCGGGTACGCTTCAACTTAATAAGGATGACTTGTGTCTAAACGTCATGCCGCTTTTTCACATTCACGGACTGATTGCCGCCGTATTATCATCACTAGCAGCTGGGGGGGCAGTTGCGTGCGCCAACGGGTTTAACGCCTTAAATTTCTTCGGTCTAGTTTCAGCCTTGAAACCTAGTTGGTATACAGCGGTTCCTACTATGCATCAGGCCGTGTTAGGGCGGGCACAGAGAAACAAGCAGATCATTGGTGATAGCCGTCTTCGATTTATACGGTCCTCCTCGTCCTCGTTGCCGCCGCAGGTCATGCACGAACTGGAAGAAACTTTCGGCGTTCCAGTAATAGAATCGTACGGGATGACTGAGGCAGCACATCAAATGGCTAGCAATCCGTTGCCTCCTGCTCAACGAAAGCCCGGCTCTGTGGGTTTAGCCGCCGGCCCTGAAGTTGAGATATTGGGTGAGAACGGAGAGCTTCTGGGTCCTGGCGGCGGTATAGGAGAAATAGTTATTAGGGGAGCCAATGTTACCAAAGGCTATGATAGTAATCCGGAGGCCAATAGTGATGCGTTCAAGAATGGTTGGTTCCGTACCGGGGATCAGGGTTTTTTGGATGAGCAGTGTTATCTGACGATCACTGGCCGACTTAAAGAGATTATTAATCGAGGCGGGGAGAAAATCAGCCCTCGTGAGGTGGACGACGTAATGATGGATCACCCGGCTGTATCCCAGGTGGTTACTTTTGCATGTCCACATGAGAAGTTGGGCGAAGAGGTTGCTGCTGCTATCGTTTTGAAAGAAGGCACAGAGGTGACGGAGAGAGAGTTAAGGACGTTTGTTGGGGAGCGATTGGCTTCGTTTAAGGTGCCTAGTAAAATGGTGTTTTTGGATGAAATCCCAAAAGGACAGACTGGCAAGTTGCAACGGATAGGCTTGGCGGAGAAATTGGGCATTAGCCCGTGAGGATCTGCATTTATGGTGCCGGAGCGATAGGTGGTTATTTGGCAATCCGTTTGGCGGCTACAGATAATGAAATTAGTGTTGTAGCTCGTGGCCCTCATTTAGAGGCGATCAAAAAAAAAGGTCTTACCCTGATTGCTAATGGGGACAAAATTACAACCCATGTGGCCTGTAGTGACGATGCCAGCGATTTTCCAGTCCAGGACTGTGTCATTGTAGCTGTAAAGGCTCATTCTGGACCAGTAATTGCTCCTGTCCTAGCCCCATTACTTGGAGTGGACACAGTTGTCGTCCCTGCTGTCAATGGAATTCCTTGGTGGTATTTCTATAAATTAGGTGGCGCGTTCGACGGATTGCATATGCGGTCTGTTGACCCTGGCGGCGAACAGTGGAATTCAATTGGACCAGAACGTGTTATTGGTTGTGTGGTATACCCAGCGGCGGAAATTATTGAGCCAGGTGTTATTCGTCATATTTCAATCAACCGTTTCCCAATTGGGGAACCAGATGGTTCTCGGTCAGCTCGGGTCTTGGCCCTAAGTAAGGTATTTACAGATGCAGGCTTGAGGGCGCCAGTAAGGAAAAGAATACGGGATGATATATGGGTAAAATTTTGGGGTAATTTGTCTTTCAATCCGGTCAGTGTGTTGACAGGTGCTACTCTTGGCCAGATAGGAGGGAATGCAAGATTGCGTGAAGTGATTAAATCTATGATGTGTGAAGCGAAGGAGATTGGGGAACGGCTTGGGGTTGCTTTTCCTGTCGACGCAGACAGAAGGATCAATGGCGCTACCGAGGTTGGTGACCACAAGACTTCTAGTTTGCAGGATTTAGAGTCAGGTAAGGCAATAGAGTTGGATGCATTGCTTGGTGTTGTGTGTGAGTTGGGAGAGTTGACTGGGGTCAAGACACCAACGTGTGATATCGTTTATTCCTTGGCGTGCCAAAGGGCTTCGTTGGCAGGGAGTTACCAGTTTCCTGGCTCCTAGTAACCCAGCGCGCATCCATCTTTTCGAGGATCGGAGCCGCCGCTCAATACACCACTCCCCCAATCTATCCAGATTGCTTGGCCCCCTCCGATTGGGGTTTCTGCCGTCCGCACATTATGGCCAAGTTTCCTTAATCCCTCAGCTACGTCCGTCCTTATACTACGTTCAACGCTCAACTCATTATCGAATGCAAAAACTCTTGGTGCATCGAGTGCTTCCTGGACGTCTAGGCCAAAGTCTAAAAAATTAGTTAAAAAATGGGCGTGGCCAACTGGTTGATAATGTCCCCCCATTACACCGAATGGCATTACGGTTCTTCCTTCTTTTCGGAGCAAGCCTGGTATGATCGTATGCATAGGCCTCTTTCTTGGAGAAATCCTATTCGGATGAGTGGGGTCTATTACAAAACTTGCTCCGCGGTTATTAAAGAGAACCCCAGTTTCTCGATCCACAAGTCCACTTCCAAAGGAATTAAAAATTGAGTTTATAAACGAAATTGCGTTTCGTTCTTCATCTACTATGGTGAGGTAGACTGTGTCAGCGTGGGGGGTCTCACCCGGAGCAGGAAGCTCGGGCATTGCTTTTTCTTTGCTTATGTTGGTCCTGAGTTTGTCGGCATAATCCATGGACAATAATTTTTCCACAGGCACGTGGGCTTGCGCTGGATCAGCTAAAAAAGCAGCCCTGTCTCTAAATGCCAGTCGGGTAGCCTCTGATTCAAGATGCAATCGGTCAATTCCAAGTGGCTCCAACTTTTTCAAATCATAGCCACTTAAGATATTAAGTATTTCGAGGGCAATAATTCCTTGGCCATTTGGAGGACATTCCATAAATTCATAGCCACGATAACTTGTGCTGATCGGAGTTACATAGTCAGGCTTTGTTTCGGAAAAGTCCTGGATACTATGTAATCCACCTTTGCCAGATAAAAATTCCACCATTTGTTCAGCTATCTTGCCACGATAAAATCCATCAGCTCCCTTTTCTCCTATCATCTGGAGTGTGCGAGCAAGGGCGGGTTGAGCATGCACATTACCGGCAGAAGGTGCTGCGCCAGATGGAAGAAAAATTTGGCGGCTGTTGTTATCTGCCGATAATTTATCAAAGTTTCGTGCCCATTCATCTGCAATGACCGAATGGACAACGTAACCATCGCGTGCCGAAGCAATAGCTGGTTGTAAGCATTCGCCTAGTGATTTATTGCCGTAGTCGTCAGATAATTGTTGCCAGGCTGCCACGCATCCCGGGACAACTACAGAGTGAGGGCTTTGATAGTCAATGGAGGTAATTCCTCGGCCCTGAAACCAATCAACTGTTGCGGATTCAGGAGCTTTCCCCGAGCCGTTAATTGCCACAACCTTGCCGTTTTGTGGAGCGTAGAGCGCGAAACAATCCCCTCCAATGCTGGTTGAATGGGGTTCTACGACCCCAAGAAGGGCAGCCGCCGTAATAGCAGCATCCACTGCGTTACCCCCATTGCGCAGCATATCAAGGGCGGCTAGAGTTGCTAATGGATGTGACGTAGCAGCCATTGCTCGCCGAGAATGGGCCGGGGATCGTCCTGGAAGTTGAATGTCGCGCATGCGGCTCTCCAAAATTTTAATTAACACTAGTGGTGGTTTAATCCGGCGGCAAGGGTTGATATTTCGGAGGTAACACTGCGGTGCGCTATATATAATTAATTAGGCTATTAATGCCTCCGTAGACCGGTTGGAGGAAATTTTCCTGAGGGTCGAGCTTATGGTGTTAAGCGATTGGCCCATTATAATGTGGGGCGATTTTAGCGAGAAATTGTTTATGGATGGGACCAAAGAGGTGAAGCATAGGAGAGAATTTGGTCACCAAGGAGGCGAGCTTTCTGAGCGGCGGGCCAGGGGTACAGTTGCGGGTTTATATTCAGAAATAAGGGATACCATGGGCCTTAGTATGGTCAACCTTATCTATAGGCGGATGGCTACCGAGGAAGGGGTGCTCGAGTGGGTTTGGGCTTGGATCAACGGTGCCATAAATTCGCTTGATATCGAAGATGAGTTGGCCCAGCTCTCCGAGGGGGTGGCTTGGCCGGCAGTAAAGTCTGTTCAGCGTGCTAGTTTACCGTTATTAGGCATTGATGAAGTAGAAAAAATCAAATTGGCCTCGGTCCTTTCCCAATATAATCGTGGGAATAGTCTGAATTTACTTCTTCTGAATGCTTTCCTAGCGCATCTAAGAAAAGGAAAAGTCCTACAAGGCCCGCGGATGCAATCCCTGAAGGCTCGGAGGGTCCATGTAAAGGAGTTGCCCCCTATACTTGATCTGGGTCAAATGGGGCAGGATACGGCGGCTGTGGTGCGCGTTTTAGCAAAGTATGTTTCGCCTCCTGGAAGTTTGATGATACCTAGCCTATTTCGACACTTGGCTCATTGGCCAGGATTTCTGGCTCTAGTTGCTCCACATATTCTTCAGTCGATTGCTAAAGGGGAGGTTAGAAAAGTTTCTTCTTGCTTGAAGGAGCGTGCAATTTCCAAGGTATCAGCTCTTAGGTTGCAAGAGACTGATGTTATCACGGAGAAAGTTCCTAGCATCGATATACGTGACTATTGGGCGGAAGAAATCGACTCGCATTTGCAAAAGCCTATCCCCGAGATGATCGTAATCGGAAATATGATCGAATCTATATTACCAGACGAAGAAAAGTAATTTGAAATCAAGCAGCTGTTCTTAGTATTAGCCTTCCCAGTCTTGGTATCTCTTTCTCGACTCTTCGGTAGAAGGATACAATCCAGTGATAGAATCGCCAGCCTGGACCCGAGAGAGAACATAGCGTTCATAGCGTTCTTGTTCTGGTGCATCTTCAGCAATCTCTTCGGCAAGATTTCTGGGAATAACGATGACCCCATCCTTGTCTCCTGCAATAATGTCGCCCGGGAAAATAGCAACTCCACCGCAGCCGACGGGGACCTGCACTTCAACCGCATATAGTTCGGCCACACTTGCTGGGGCTGCGCGAGATCCGCAGTACACAGGGAAATCTATAGTTTCAATATCTCCCGAATCACGAACAGCGCCATCAGTTATTGCTGCTGTCACTCCACGCACACGCAAGCGCTCGATTAAAATATCGCCCATTGTGCCTGCAATCAGGTTGCCGCCAGTGTCGTTTACCAGACAGTGGCTTATTGGTGTTTTTTCGACAGCATATCTTTGCGGATACTCCGGATTAGAAAGGATGGACATATCGCCCAGATCATCCCGCATTGGAATGTTGCGGAGCGTGTAGGCGGGAGCAACAAAACTTGGAGTACTGGTGTGCAGAGGTTTTACACCTCTAAGGTAACATTTTTTAAGGCCTCTTTTATAAAGTTGTGTTGCAATGGTTGCGGTGGTGACCTGGGATAGTAGGTTTATGGTCTTCGGCTCTACTGATTCTACATTAGTGCTTGTCATTATTACGACTCTGGTTTGTTTTTAGTCATATAGGGGGCTTTATGCTTCGTAGTGCAATCGAGGGGCCATGCAATGTAAAATAGCCTAAAATTTGGAACCCAGCTAGCCTATGCATCGCCTATCTACTTAGTGTCCCCGAAATACTGGGCGGCGCTTCTCCATGAAGGCAGTGCGTCCCTCCTTATAATCTTCACTATCAAAGATTGAACGGATTTTTTGTTCTAGGTGGTGGAGATCTCTCTTTTCAGGGTCTTTGAGGGTCTCGTTGACTGCCAGTTTTGCTGCCGCGATAGTAAGCGGGGCATTCTCCGAAACTTTGCTGACGTATTTTTCGACTGCGTCCTCAAGTTCGTTTTGCTTTGTAACTATGTTTACTAGCCCCATGTTGGCTGCTTCTTTTGCTTTTAACTTCCGCGCAGTAAACATGATGTCCTTAGCTGAGGATGGGCCAACAAGGTCGCTTAGTGTTTTCATTCCATCGAAACCATAGCCTAGGCCAAGCCTTGCTGCCGGTATCGAAAATACCGAATTATCGCTNCAAATGCGAATATCAGCAGCTAGAGCAACTCCAAGTCCTCCGCCGATGCAATAACCNNTAATCATNGCGATTAANGGTTTATTGAATGTCTTCAAAGTTAATTGAGATTCTGCAGATATNCGATTGTATTCCTCTTCAGCTGAGGCAGAAGATCNATGCTCCNCAAATTCCGATATGTCGGCACCGGAAATAAAGGCTTTTTCTCCGGCCCCCTTCATGACAACAACCCTTACCGAAGGCTCCTTTTGAAAGGCGGCCATGATGACACCCATGCCCTTCCACATATCAATCGAAAGGGCATTATGCTTAGCTGGGTTATTGAATATCATCCATCCCACGCCTCCACGCTGAAAGGCTATCATCCGTTCGGTTGGGGAGGTTATTGGTTTCGACTTGGTCAAAAGACTATCTCCAAGCTTTTCTGACATTGTTATATAACGCCTTCGTCGCGTAGTGATTTAAGTTCCTTCTCATCTATGCCTAGGGTACGAAGAATCTCGTTGGTGTGCTGTCCTTTTTCGGGCGTCGACCTCCGCATGGTGGAGGGTTGTGGCTGCCGGGAGAGATTTACGGCCTGGCCCACAACTTTTATCGTACCTAGTTCGGAATGTACCATGTCCCTTGCAATGCCTAAATATTGCACTTGCTCGTCGGCAAAGGTTTCCTTAACGCTGTATATGGGGCCGCAGGGAACACCAGCTTCATTTAGAGACTTTATCCATTCCTCGCTAGTTTTTTGCACGGTTATGCGNTCTAGAGTTTTGTTAAGGGCCTCCCGATTGGTTGAGCGTGCTTCTCCATCTGCGTATCGGTTATCTTCTGCTAACTCGGGGGCACCTATAACTCCTATGAACCTTTTCCATAAAACTTCACCGGCCGCGGCTATGTTGATGGCTCCATCCGACGTTGGGTAGACCCCCATCGGGATTCCAGTCGGGTGATTATTGCCTGCCTGGGGNGGGACTTCGCCATCTATTAGCCACCGAGCCGCTTGAAAATCCAGCATGGAAATTTGNGCCTCAAGAAGGGAGGTATGAACCCACTGNCCCTCACCACTTCTATCTCGATCGATTAAAGCAAGCAGAATGCCCATGGCTAGATAATTGCCGGAGGATAAATCGGCAATGGGCACTCCCACCCGGACGGGGCCTTGCCCAGGCAACCCTGTTATAGACATTAGGCCGCCCATGCCTTGGGCTATTTGATCTAGTCCCGGCCGATCCCGCAAAGGTCCATCTTGCCCAAAGCCCGAGATACTTCCATATATGATTCTTGGATTGATTAATTTTACCTTTTCGTAGTCGATGCCAAGACGCCGTTTTACATCAGGGCGATAGTTTTCCACTATTACGTCTGCCTCACGAGCCATTTCAAGAAATAGCTTCAGTCCCCTGGATTTTTTCAGGTTCAGGGTGATGCTCCGTTTGTTTCGGTGTAGGTTAAGGAAGTCTGGTCCGTGCCTTATTCCTCCCAAGCCTTCATCCTCTGAGCTTGCAGGCATCTCAATTTTGATAACATCCGCACCCCAGTCTGCGAGATGTCGTGCGGCTGTGGGGCCAGCCCGAGCCCGGGTCAAATCTAGAACTTTAATGTGTGAAAGCGGTAGTCCGTTGCCCATTCTATATTCCTGCTTTTCTGCTTGCTGAGTACACTGTCAAAATTACAATTAATGTCTAGTAAAGATTTAAGTTTTAGCTGAAATTTTTTTGAGGCTTGCAATTGGTTTGTTCCACACTGTATGCACAGCGATGATGACAATCTAGTACGAAAATACTGGTCACGTATTGAGGTAAAACGGAATGAAGACTGCTGTAACAATTGGTGGGTACGCAAACAGTGATATTGGTGGTGCCATAGAGTTCGTGAAGCAGGCTGATAAGTTGGGCGTGGATCGGGTTTGGTCGGCTGAGGCATGGGGCCAAGATTCGGTGACGTCATTAGCGTATTTGGCAGGTCAGACTGAACGGATTGGGCTAGGCACAGGGATAATGCAGATCAGTGCTAGGGTTCCGTCAATGATAGCCATGACGGCGCTGTCTATGAATATGCTNAGCAATGGAAGGTTTGTTCTAGGGCTCGGTGTGAGCGGCCCACAGGTTGTTGAAGGGTTGCACGGGGTTGCTTACGATTCTCCTCTGACCCGCCTTCGTGAAACTGTTGATATTGTCAGGTTGGGTTTTAGTGGGGAAAAATTAAATTACAGGGGAAAACATCATGTTCTTCCTCGTCCAGGCGGGGAGGGAAAACCAATTCGTCTGGATCATCCGCCAACCCATATACCAATTTTCCTCGCAACTTTAGCGCCCAAATCTCTCGAATACACGGGCGCCGCGGCTGATGGGTGGTTGGGGACTTCTTTTTCTCCTGACTACCCAGATGCACACCTCACTCACCTTAAGAAAGGTGCGAGCGAGGCGGGGCGTTCCCTGGAGGATTTAGAAATTAGTGTGGCATGTAATGTCTCAATAGGTGATGACGTTGAGAAAATGATTGAAGAGAAGCGTTCTAGTGTGGCGTTCACTATGGGAGCAATGGGCTCTGCATCGACAAACTTCTACAACGATGCCTTTAAGCGAGCCGGATTTACTGATGATGCAAAGGCTATTCAAGAGTTGTGGTTGCAAGGCAAAAGGCCGGAGGCGGCTGCGCGCGTTCCGGATGAGATGGTAACCAACTTTGGGGCGCTTGGCACGCCGGATATGGTGCTGGAGCGGTTTAAGAAATACAGGGCAGCNGGTGTAAATTCGCTATCTTTAAGATTTGACGAAGTGGGTTCAGCGGAGAGAATAGGTCTTCTGGAACAATCCCTGGACTTAATTGGACAAGTTTAGTTATATCTGAACACATCACCCTGTGTTTTGGAAACAATAGGCCATTGATATGCAAACACTAAANTTGGGTTTGGTTCCTGCCCACTACAGTCGTCTTTTAGGGGGTGATACGAATTGTTTGAGCTACCCCGATGGGGATCGCACGTGGGCCCAGCTGGAGAGTCGAGCCAATCAGATTGCAAGATTGTTGACAGAATATGGGGTTGCACAAAATAGTTTTGTTACAGTGGCATTACCTAATAGCATCCTGTTTCATGAGGTGTGCTTTGCTATTTGGAAGTTGGGGGCCACGCCCCACGTGGTGTCTTACAGACTGCCTAGCGGCGAATTAAACGCCATTCTGCAAATTCTTCAACCGACTCTTTTAGTGGGCTCCAGCTTGGAAGGGGTTGTTGGCTGCCAAGTCCTAGACATAGGTTCGGTTCAGAGCGATTATTCTGACGCGGCTCTCCAGCCCAAACTCGCAAAACACTGGAAAGCTATGTCTAGTGGAGGTTCTACCGGAAGACCAAAAATCATTGTTGATGCCCAGCCCTCTGAATTAGACGTTAGTGAATCTGTGTTTGATATTCCTGCTAAATCATGCGTATTGAACCCAGGCCCATTATATCATAATGCTCCTTTCTCTTTCGCCCATCACGCTCTTTTCAGAGGAAATAGGGTGGTGGGGATGGAAAGATTTGATGCCGAGACGGCTCTTGCGCTGATCGAGGAACATGCTGTCACATGGGTAATGATGGTTCCCACTATGATGCATAGGATATGGCGTTTGCCAGAGGATGTCCGTAACAACTACGACCTATCCAGCTTAAAAATTGTTGGTCACGTAGCTTCACCCATGCCAATTTGGCTTAAAGAGAAGTGGGTTGAGTGGCTCGGTCCCGGAAGGGTCTACGAGCTATATGGAGGAACGGAAGGTACAGGCGCTACCTGGATGTCGGGTCACGAGTGGCTGGAGCATAAGGGTTCAGTGGGTAGGCTTATTAATGGATCTCATGCTCGAATTTTTGATGAAAATGGGGAGGAGTGTGCTCCTGGNGTAGTTGGAGAGGTATATCTCATGCCGAAAGATGGTCCAGGCACTTCGTACCATTATGTGGGCGCAGAGCCGCGAGTTACGGGAAACGGGTGGGACAGCTTGGGAGATATGGGTTGGATGGATGAGGACGGTTACTTGTATTTGGCGGATAGAAGAACTGACTTGATTATTTCCGGAGGGGCCAATATTTACCCGGCGGAGGTAGAAGCCANTTTAGCTGAGCACTCTGGAGTAGATACGGCTGTAGTTATCGGACTCCCTGATGAAGATCTGGGCCAGGTGGTGCATGCAATTATCCGAAAAGATCCGGAATGGAAGGAAGATTTGGATGAGAGTGTCTTAGCTGCCTTTTTAGAGTCTCGCTTAGTCCGTTATAAAACTCCTAGAACCTATGAGTTTGTGGACTTTTCTCTCCGGGACGATGCAGGGAAGGTGCGACGTTCGGAGNTACGGTCTGAGCGAACTAAATAATTTTAGTTCTGGGTGCTCGTGGGTTCCTTCCACGGGGCATAGGCCTCAATTGTGGAAGGATTTTGGCTTTCTCCACCGACGTGATATCATTACCCAGTAATTAATCATTTTGGTCCTGGCAATAATCTGGGGCCGTGAAAAGCTAGAGGGAAGGAAAGATCGTGCACGAGGACCTTCAGTTTAATATTGCGGGTGGGTTGGGGTTCGATTTGCCCCAAATGGCCCGGGTACGCCAGGCATTTGAGCATCATAAAATTGACGATGTTGCGGGAGCGGTGACAAATGAGATGGCTCGAGAAGATATCAAGGCAAAAGTTAAGCCCGGGGCAAAGATTGCGGTCGGCGTGGGCAGTCGTGGCGTAGCGAATATTGATGTCGCCGTAAAAGCTCTGATTGCTTCCCTGAAAGAGCTTGGTGCAGATCCGTTTATTTTTCCGGCCATGGGCAGTCATGCCGGTGGCACCTCAGAGGGCCAAGAAGCGTTACTCGCTGGCTATGGGGTAACCGAAGACAAGATGGGCGCGCCTGTGCGGGCGACCATGGATACAGTGGTCGTTGCCGAGTTGGAAGGTGGCACAAAAGTTCATATGGATAAATACGCTCATGATGCTGATGGGGTTGTATTGATTAACCGCGTTAAGCCTCACACCAGTTTTCGAGGGGAGATAGAGAGCGGAATTGTCAAAATGATGACCATAGGTATGGGAAAAATCAATGGGGCAACTTCCTTGCATGGAAACCATCCAATCACTGAATTTGGAGATGCTCTTCCGCGTGCGGCTAAGGCCATAATGGAGTGCCAGCCATTCCTTTTTGGAATAGGCATGGTAGAGGATGCCTTTGATGACACAGCAATTATCCGGGCGCTGCCAGCGGAGACTCTTTTTGCGGAAGAAACCAAGTTACAAGCCCGGGCAAAAGAGCTCATGGCTAAGATCTATATTGAGGATATAGACGTCCTAGTAATTGATGAGATTGGCAAGGAAATAAGTGGTGCCGGTGCCGACCCCAATGTAATAGGTAATCCGGGCACCCCGGGATTTGAAGTTCCTCGGGTGAAGAAAATTGTAATTCTTGATCTTACCGAAAAGACCCATGGGAATGCGGCGGGCATTGGCTCCGCCCATGTCATTACACATCGCCTGTTACGGCGCGTAGATTTTGCTTCAACCTATGCAAATATGGTGACGGCAACGGCTTTGGAAGGTGCACGGGTGCCCATTCCTATGAAAACGGCCGAGGACGCAGTGCGCTTGGCAGTTAAGACCCTGATAGGTGTTGAGCCTGAGGATGCACGGATTGTGCGAATTCGTAATACCCTAAGTCTTGGGGAGATTGAGGTCTCTGAGCCCATCTTGAAGGAGCTGCAAGGAGATAGTCGCATGGAAGTTCTCTCTCAGCCCGGGAAGATTAGTTTCGCGGACGCTGCGTAAGAGCGAACTATCTGACTGTTTTAGGAGGAAGCAGGCCACGTCACGAGGTATCTTTGGATGTGGCCTGTTCTGTCTTACTAGCTGAAATTTCACTATGTGGTCTAGATCGGATTCTTGCTGACAGCGACGCAGATGTCTTGTCCAAGGAAAATTTTCAATAGCGTGTAAGGGGAGGAATACGGCTCATGGAATCAGGCCGAGTTGTAGTGGTTACTGGCGGAGGTAGCGGAATTGGCCGGGCTACTGCGCTTCGGTTCGCCCAAGAGGGCGATTCTGTAGTTGTAGCGGATGTCAATGAGGCGGGAGGTATGGGTGTAGTGGAAGAAATTTCCCAGAATGGGGGGGTATCTTTTTTTGAGCACGTAGATGTTTCCAATGATGAATCCATTTCCGAGTTGGTGAGACGGGTGCGTGACCGGTGCGGTGCAACGTCCGTGCTTATCAATTCTGCTGGAATACTTCAGAACCCAACTAGATTAGTGGATCTGGATATTGAGGAGCATGACAGGATTTGGGCTGTCAACTACCGGGGCACCTTCATGTGTTGCCGCAAGTTTGTTCCAGATATGATCGAGTTAGGTGAAGGAGCGATTGTTAATATTTCATCGACTTCTGCCGTGAGAGTTTTTCCCCTTCTTGCCTACTCTCCGAGTAAGACAGCAATTGATCAATTGACCAAAATACTTTCTGCAGATTTGGGCCAGAATGGTATTCGTGTCAATGCTGTGCTTCCAGGTTATGTTCGAAGCGAGCAAATGCAATTGAGGATTGACCAAGGTTTTCGGGATGAGGCTAAAATGAAAGAGCAAAGTGCCTTGCAGAGAATGGTCGAGCCATCAGAAATTGCGGATGGAATATATTTTCTCTGCTCTTCGGCAGCCAAGGCTATTACGGGCAGCATTTTGCCCATTGATGCGGGCTATCTCTCCAGTACTAGCTATCAGTTGTATGCTGGCTGGACTAAAACCTGAGCGGCATTTAGGTTGTCCAGTCCAGTGGGGATTGCTTGTTAAATGGGTGGGGATGG